>JAGFCB010000263.1 GCA_022394775.1 Candidatus Poribacteria bacterium | reverse complement strand
TTCTCTATATTTGATAAGATAGCGTCTCGGGCGATGATGTTTACCGCAGCTTGTTCCTCTATGGAATCCGCCAAGTTTTACTATCTGCACTCCACTCGACAGAGACGGTGCCAGTAGACATTCTAAAATGTGTGGACTTCGGTTCGTATCGGCGTTATTTCGCATTACACTGTCGCTCCATGCTTGTCTCAAATACTTATGAAAGGACGCTGGTTGGACCCAAAGCTAAAGCATTAGGATTGTCAGTTAATTCCCTTCATAGTAGCCTTTTGCCTATAGTGCGTCTTGTGGATGACTGCCTAATTGCTGTTCGTCGCTTCACCGAGATGCGACGCGACAATGACTAAATCCTGAATATTCACGATGCCGTCGTCGTTTATATCTCCTTTAAGGTCTTCTCCGGACTCACCCAATTGGCCCGCCACAAGTACTAAATCCTGAATATTCACGATGCCGTCGTCGTTAACATCCCAAGGTGTCGGCGGCATTTCTATAGTGGTTGTCGTTGTAACCTCAGCAGTCATGGTACTGTCGGTGCCAGAGGTGGCTGTCACGGTGATCGGATAGTCGCCGGGGACTGTCAATAGATCCCCTTTAACCGTCAATGTCACTTCTGCGGATGCCCCAGCCTCAAGTTCAATGGACCGTTCACTAAGACTTCCAATCACACTGCCTTCAATACCGACCTCTGCTGAGGCTTCAAGCGATACCGTATCCATCATATTGCCCGTATTCGTGACTTTCAGGGTATAACTCACACCTTCAACGGCATCCACCGTAGAGAGTGCGTCATCTCCAACGACTTCCAAGGACACGCCCGCGATGACCGGTATCTCTATAGTCGTTGTGGTCGTGGCTTCAGCCGTCATGGTACTATCGGTGCCAGAGGTGGCTGTCACGGTGATCGGATAATCGCCCGGGACTGTCAATAGATCCCCTTTAACCGTCAATGTCACTTCTGCGGATGCATCAGCATCAAGTTCAATTGAATTTTCACTGAGCGTGCCGAGCACACTGCCTCCGATACCAACTTCCGCCGAAGATTCAAGCGATATCGTGTCCGTCATATTACCCGTATTCGTGACTTTCAGGGTATAACTCACGGCTTCAACGGCATCTGTCGTAGAGAGGGCCGTTTCTCCGACAACTTCCAACGTTACACCCGCCACTACAGGTATTGGTGGTGTTGATTCTTCTTGTGCTGTGTAAATGTAATCTCCTGCGGTTCCGAAATCTCCATTGGCGGCGTTTCCGGCGGCGTAGAAGGTAATGGGACCAATATCTGCATCAGGGGCAGTCCATTCAACAGTCCATTGGTTCTCATCGTTAGTTCCTTGTGCGGTTCCTGCAGAGGTGTGCATAATATATTGCTTACTGTCTTTTTCCTTTAATTGTGTATTTGCTGCATCTGACACTCCAAAGGAACCTGCACGCGCCCCACCACCGCCTAAGGCAGTCATCTCAAACCCCCAGCGGTTCTGCCCAGCGCGTGATAAATTGATAATAATTGTATAGACTTCATTTGGTTCATAAGTTCCAGGGATTGTTAACATCAAGGAACCATCTGAGTCATTCAAGGCATTACCAGTGTGGCATTGTGTACAGTTGGCTTCATTCGGAGCACCCGTTGTCCCTTCTGGTGGACCAAAAGAAAACGCAAATGCACTGCCGCTGCTTACAATGAAAAGGAGCAAAAGCACTCCACAAACAGGTAAGATATTTTTCAGATAATTCAAAACCTCTCCTTTGCGTATACACTAAAAAAACGCCCCAACACCGACTGCTAATCGGCGTTGATTCGCGGTTAGCTCAACCGGCAGGTCGGGGCGTTTTATATCTTAATAGTTATCAGTTGTCAGTTACCAGTTTTCAGTTAAAGAGGCACTCTGTAGTAAATTCACCATTTCTTGGCGGACACCAAGCAGAGACGAATTGTTACAAACCGCTCTTACCGACAACCGAAGCCTGACAACTTAGGACTTACGCATTTTTCCATGATAACGACACCCTACACACTGCAGGCGGGGTTTCAAACCCGGCCTGCAGGGCGTGCTGCGTAAGTCCTGAACTGATAACTGGCAGTCATTTACTTCAGGATAACCATCCGTCGGGTTGCAGCAAAGTCTGCGGTCTGGAGCGTATAGAAGTAGATACCACTTGCGACGCGCTCACCAATAGCGTTTCTACCATCCCAATACGCTGCAGTCGCGGGTGTCATGTAGGAACCTGTCGGTTTCAGACCCAAATCCAGCGTGCGAACCAGATGACCCGCTACATTATGAATATGGATTGACACTTCAGCGGATTCGCTCAATTGATATGGAATCCATGTTTCTGGGTTGAACGGGTTCGGGTAGTTCTGCGCCAGAATGGTGTCTTTCGGCTGCACGTCCCCAACACTCAGTTGCAGACTCAGGAAAGCATTACGAATGTCAGCGGTCGAAACGGTGCGCTGGACGGGACCGGAGACGATATTCCCGCGTTCGTCGTAAAGTGCGATTTCGAGTTTATCGCCAGCTTCAACGACGCTCTTACGGTTGAGGTCAGCCCAAACAGCAGAGGAACGTTTTGCAACACTCGTGACATTTTCCGTAGCGATAGTACCAGTCCGGAGGTTTTCAGCGACGAGCGTGTAAGCCGTGCCTGTGTTCATACCGTGGATTTCGCTGGTAACGACGAATGCCCATGCACTTTTAAAGGTCGAAAGTGCGGGTGCAGCAGCTGCAACTTCAGGCTCTTCGGCTGCTTCAGGTTCTTCAGCAACTTCAGGTTCCTCGGCTACTTCAGGTTCTTCAGCAACTTCAGGCTCTTCGGCTACTTCGGGTTCTTCAGCAACTTCAGGCTCTTCGGCTACTTCAGGTTCTTCAGCAACTTCAGGTTCCTCGGCTACTTCAGGTTCTTCAGCAACTTCAGGTTCCT
>JAGFCB010000048.1 GCA_022394775.1 Candidatus Poribacteria bacterium | reverse complement strand
AATTTCCTTAATGCACTTTAGGGTTACGTCTGTTTTGACTTCAGCCATTTTACTCCCCCTGAGACTTCTGGGCAAACTCCTACGTCACAAACAACGGTTTCAGATACGCTATCGACTCCTCCACAACCCGTTGGACTTCAGCCAGCACCGTATCCGTCCCACCGTGTGTGCCAACGATCTCTAACGTTACATAAGGTACGTGGTCGATTGTATTCATTACAGCAACAAGCGCAGGGAGGTCGATACCCCCTTTGCCGGGGATCTGTGTCTCAACAGGACCTATCGGTCCCTCACGACTGTCCCGATTGTCACGGATACGCAGCGTTGTAATATGATCTTTCAGTTGCAGGAGCGAATCCACCGGATCCTCGGCAGCCGCTGTCCGCCAAATGTGGCTAGCATCGAAGTTAATCCCCACCCACTCCCGATCAACCTCCCGCATAAAACGTAACGCCGTCTCAGTTGAATACACCGCATTGTTGACATGAGGTTTCAAGCTTAGTTTAATGCCAGCCTGTGAGGTTCGGGTAGCAGTCGTATTGACTAATTCGACTACCTGTTGGAAATTTTTCTCATCATCGGACTTCCCGCCTGTACCTTCGGCGATTACAGGTGCACCTACCTGTTGGGCAGCTTCTATCACTGCGCCAAAATCAGGGCTATCCATCCCAATCCCGCCGGTCCCCGCAATTGATTCTATTGCCAAACCGTGTGAAGCGACTTGCGCTCTAATCTCTTCATAGTATGAAGCCGTTTTGCCAATTTCCAGATGGGGCGCCATCCCGGGGCGCGCACAAAGTTCAATTGCTTTATACCCGGCTTTCGCAATGCCTTCGAGCGCCTGTTCTAAACTAAACCCACCATATAAAATTGTGCTACATCCCAGATCTTTCATACATGCTGCCTCAAGTCAGATGTGTTATTCAAATAAAAAATATGTTATACTTTACCTTAACTGTGCCTGACGGGTCAAGTGAAAATACCCGACGGAACGACAAATTTCCGATTGACAATTTCGATGAGAGATGGTATCTTGAACTTGATGCACTTACAAAAATTTTAATTGACAATTTACCAATTAATATCAATGGAGGTTAATATCAATGAGAATGCACATCGGCGGCGAATGGGTTGACAAGCCGCAGAAAATTGAAGTCCTAAACCCTTATGATGGTTCTGTTGTTGACACCATTCCTAGAGGTGATCACGATGATGTCGAAACCGCGCTAAAGACCGCCGAACGCGGAGCCGAAATCATGGCGAAAATGACCGGTTACGAGCGCTATGAAATTATTCATAAGGTTTCCGAGATGATGGCTGAGCGTACTGAGGAGCTCGCTCGAATCATTACATTGGAAGAAGGAAAAATTCTCGCAGAGGCAACGATGGAAGCTGGTCGTGCAGCCGAAATTATCGCGCTCTCTGCCGAGGAAGCCAAGCGTCTTTACGGAGAAGTTATCCCTCTCGAAGGTGGTCCAGGCGTTAAAGGGAAATTAGGCTTCACGGTACGAGTCCCTTGTGGCATCGTCGTTGGGATTAGCCCGTTTAATTTCCCACTTCACCTCGTTTGTCACAAAGTGGGTCCTGCACTCGCGGCAGGAAACGCAATTATCGTTAAACCTGCTACAGACACACCGTTGTCAGCGTTGAAACTCGTTGAACTTTTCCTTGAAGCGGGAACGCCCCCGGAAGCGATCCAATGTTTAACCGGGTCGGGCAGTGTGATTGGCGATGGCCTCTGTGCGGATCGGCGCGTACGGAAGATTACCTTCACCGGCAGCCGTGATATTGGAGAACGCATCTGCCACACCGCTGGACTCAAGCGTGTAACGATGGAACTTGGATCTAACTCTCCCCTGATCGTTATGCCGGACGCGGATCCAGAGAAAGTTGCGGCGGCGGCAGCAGCCTCCGGCTACTCTAATGCAGGACAGGTCTGTATCTCAACGCAGCGCGTCATCGCACACGAGAAAATCTATGGTGATTTCTTGGATGCGTTTCAAGCAGAGGTCGCGCAAATTAGTACCGGTGACCCACTCGCAGAAGGTACCCGGATGGGACCGATGATTCGAGAAGGCGATGCCACCCGTGTCGCTGAATGGATTCAGGAAGCGGTCTCGGATGGCGCAGAACTCCTCACGGGGGGTGATAAGCAGGATCAGTTTGTTTCACCCGCTATCCTTGCCAATGTTAAGCCTGAGATGAAAATCTCCTGTGATGAAGTGTTTGGGCCGGCTGTCGGTGTGACGCGGGTCAACGACATTGACGAGGCAATCGCACTTGCCAACGATACCAACTACGGGCTGAGTGCCGCAATTTTCACGCAGAACGTTGATTGGGCGATGAAGTTCGTCCGTGAGGTCGAATCTGGTAACTTGATGGTGAACTGGGGCACACAGTGGCGTGCGGACTTGATGCCGTACGGCGGTGTCAAAGAGAGCGGTATGGGTAAAGAGGGACCCAAGTACGCCATAGAAGAGATGACGGAATTAAAGATGGCGATCTTCCATTTGGATAGTTAAGCGTAAATATTGGACTTCCTAATCTTTTAAATATAAACCCGCTGCTAACACAAATCAGCAGCGGGTTTATGTTTTCTCTTTGTGAGTACTTTAGCGCGTTTTCATGAACTTACGTTAATGCTACTCTTCCTCTTCCGTTTTTGATTCAGCGATAACCTTCTGTGCAACATCATCAGGCGTGATGTCGTAGTGCGAGAATTCCATCGTGAAGTTGCCACGGGCACTCGTCATTGACTTGAGATCAATTGAATACCGGAGCATCTCCGAAAGCGGAATATTTGCCTGAATTGCCTGCTTTTTCCCCATTTGTTCGACACCCATCACTTGTCCGCGCCGTCCGTTCAAGTCACCAATGATATTCCCCATAAACTGTTCTGGAACCGTGATAGTGACGTTCATGATCGGTTCGAGTAAACATGCATCGGCTTGTTCGGCAGCGGCAGCGAAGGCGATGGAACCTGCGATTTGGAATGCCATATCCGAGGAATCGACAGGGTGATATTTACCGTCAAAAAGGTCGATTTGGATATCAACAACAGGGAAACCCGCGAGTAAGCCTCTATCCATTCGCTCGCGGATACCTTTTTCGACTGCCGGGATATAGTTGCGCGGGATCGCGCCCCCAACAATGTTGTTAAGGAACTCAAAACCCTCACCACGTTGCAACGGGGAGAGATTAATCGTAACATCCCCAAACTGACCCCTGCCACCGGACTGACGTTTGTGTCTGCCTTGGATATCCCGAACACTTCGACGAATTGTTTCTCGGTACGGCACTTTCGGTGGTTCAACATCCGTTTCTACACCGAATTTATCTGCCATCCGCTCGCGATTGACGGTGATGTGCAGGTCGCCAAGCCCTGAAACGAGTAATTGCTTCGTGATTTCGTTCCGTTCAATCCTAAATACCGGATCCTCTTCAGACATGCGTGTGAGAGATGTCATCAACTTTTCATCATCCCCCTCACGTGTTGGACGGATCGCGTAAGATAGCACCGAGTTCGGAAATTCGATACCGGCGAGTTGGATTGGAGCATCTCTGTCGCAGAGTGTGTCACCTGTTTGGGTCGCTGCAAGTTTGGTGAGTGCCCCGATATCGCCTGCTTCAACCTGTGGCGTGCTGATCGCCTCTTTGCCGTTCATGAATGTCGTTTTGCCGAGACGTTCAGTTTCGCCGCGCGTTGAATTGCTAACTTGGGAATCCCCTTGCAACGTGCCAGAATAGACGCGGAAGAAGCTCAATTGTCCAGCAAACGGGTCGGCGATCGTTTTGAAAACAACGGCGGACATAGATGCTTCTGGTGACGGTTCGCGGGTCTCCTCTTCATTCTGGGCACTTTTCACTGCTCCGACATCTACCGGAGATGGACACCCGCTCACGAGTATATCCATCAATTGCTGGATGCCGGTATTGTTCAGTGCTGCGCCGCAGAGTACAGGTGCAAACTGGTTCTCAGAAATACCGAGCTGCAAACCGTTCTGAATTTCTTCTTCAGTGAGTTCGCCTTCAAAAAACTTCTCAATGAGTTCATCGTCGCTTTCTGCTGCGACTTCGACGAGTGCTTCGCGGGCTTCTTCAGCCTGTGCTTCCAATTCTGCTGGAATTTCCGCTTTCGCTGCGCGCTTGTTGCCATCAGGTTGTAGGTACGCCGCCATCTGTATGACATCAACAACGCCCGAAAAATTATCCTCTTTTCCGATTGGGAGTTGGATGGGGACAGCCCGTGTTTCTAAAATCTCTTCTATGCTTGCAAGCGCGTTTTCAAAACTGGCGTTCTCTTTGTCCATCTTATTGATAAAGATGAGACGCGGCAGTTCATATTTGTCCGCTACCTCCCATACCTTTTCGGTACCACCTTCGACACCCGTTGTCGCATCAACGACAACGACAACCGCATCGACAATTCTGAGCACGCTGTAGAGGTCCCCATAAAAATCTTCTGCGCCGGGGGTATCAATCAGATTTAGTTTGTGTCCTTCCCATTCTGCGATACAGACTGAACAATTGAGGGTGGTTTTGCGTTCTATCTCGTCAGCGGCATAGTCAGCTGCAGAAGTCCCACTATCGACAGCGCCCATACGCTCAATTGCACCACCGTTGTAAAGCATCGCTTCAACGAGTGATGTCTTGCCTGCTCCTGAATGCGCAATAATTGCGATATTCCGGATTTCATCGGTTCTGTATTGTTTCATACGTCGAAAAATTTCTCCTTTTACTGTTAACCACTACGGAATAGAGCGAGCTATGCCGTTAAAATTATATCTTAGCAGAATATAATAAAAATGTCAAAGAAATATTTTTGGGAAACCTATCGCTTCGCACGTTGCCTTTGAAGCAGATAGAACTGAGTGCTGTGATGAGTGGGAGTAATGATCTGAGCAGAACGGCACTGATGTCCGTGGCGGCGTATTTGAGGGGTTTAGTAGGTATGGTGTTTTCCTGTTTCGTGCTGAGGGAATTAAAGAAATGCAGTGCCACGCGTGGTGCCACTGATTGTAAAGAAGTTTTCGATGTTAAGAAAACACGTGCTGGCGGAAAACTCAAGGAATCAGACTACACACCTATTGAAGCAATACTAGCAGAGTGATGTACTCAATCTGATGATCGAACGGCATTTCTGCAACAAGTGTTCTAAACCTCGCCTTAAATTCACTTTGCATAGCATCAATTCGATCACCGAGTGCTTCAAAGGCTGCCTTCGTTGGATAGGGGGATAGCCACTCTTCAGGCGGAATGGTAGCTAACTCGACAAGATCGGGATATTTTGCGTCTAATTCTGCGGTTAAAGCCGCCTTCTCTTTCTCCCATTTTTCGTGCTATGACTGATGTTCTAACGCTTCTAATTCCTTAGAGGTGAATGCTTCCCTATCTGACGCTGTGTGATTTGGGGTGATAAGCGCGTCAAAAGTCGTTATTTCTTGAGATTCTGACGTTGCAACCGTACCATCAGTTGTGGTAGGATTACCCCTTTTGTTTAAAGCGGGCGGTTTCACACTACCCGCTTTGTCACTTAAATTCCACTGAGCGTAGTGTTAGAAGTAATCAAAACAACTATCAGAATCACTGTCTGTCCCACCTGAGCTTGCACCAGTGATAGATGCGTTTGCACTACCAGTTCCGCCGCATTCGGAACTGGTCTTATAGAGATGCTTGGCTGTACCCTTCGCAGCTCTATCTATCCCATGTCCATAATAGGTTAGTGGTATACTCTGCGATGATCCCTCTGATACAGAGGCGTTGGCATGGTATGAACCCTGTATAAAATGAGATGCATAAACACCACCAATAGCTTCCTGATGTGTTACCGTGTACCATAAGTCCCCTGGCCAGTCTGGATCATATACATACTCTGTCCATTCGCTGGTATAGGCATAAGCGGTAACGTCAGTCATGCTATCAGAGGACTTGGTAGGCACTACTGAGATAGCAAGTGCAAAAAGTACTAAAGACCAAAAACAAAACGTTTTCATTGTGAAAATTCTCCTAAATTTAGAAATGAATATGGGTCGATCCCCTGACTGTCATCCATCGGGATGATAGTGACATGTGGCGGTATGTTCCCTCGCCAGAGGTCTTCATGATAAATACGGGTGCCGGGTGGACCTGCAATGTCGCTAAAGTGTCTTTCCACCAATCCATCGTCAGATTTTTCTATGTGTTCTTTTACATAGACAGTCTCCGGATAATTCGGATAAACTTTTCCATTCTGCAGAAAACCGCCAATGATGTTCTTATCTCCTTGTTGCCATAATTGGATAAGAACTCGATCGATGAGTTCTACATTTTTGCCAATGTCAACGGGAAGGTCCGGTATCCTTTTTTCCCAAATAGGGATACCGAAGAAATCCCCAGGCACTTCAGGATAAGGACCGAAGCCATAAGGCGAAACAGGAATATCTTCAGCGATTGCTTCCTCTGAAACTAAGCCATTCGGTAAAAAGGCATCCGCCATCTCGAGCACTTCGGAAGTCTCATCTGTCGGTGACACATTCGTGTCGCCAGCCATCTGTGAGTCATCCTGTTCAAGTGGCGTTTCGGATTGTTTAAAGTCCACCGGGCTTGTATTAACGGTGTTCTGTTCGGAACGCGCTTCGTGCAGAACCGCATCTGTCTGTATGAACTCAGCAACAGTGGCGCGGCGGGTTTGCCAACTATAGAGCAGGCTCCCACTGACAACCACAACAAAGAAAACGAGTCCAACTTGGATCAATCGGTTTGAGAGTAAGCCACGGAACATACAACACCTCCTTGTGGGTATTCATTACAGGGACTGATGGATACCTTTCAAACAGTGTCTGAAAACCGTCTATCTCTGTAAGGCACTCACCTACATAACCATAGTAAGTAGCAAGTATCATGCCAATGTGAGAAACCGCACTGTGACGAGATCTCGCCTTTTTTCAACTGGGAATATTTTTCACAGGCGGGAACATTTTCCATAGAACTGGGTAAAATATACCCAGTGGCATCCCAAGAAGAACACTTCTGTCTGCCCTGCCGAGCGCGGTTCTCAAATCTATTACAACCCCGCGTCGGCAGTATCGTTCCATACTAAGTGTCTTTACGCCTTATAGTCGCGTAACTTGTTGTGCAAGGTCCGCCGATCTATCCCGAGAGACTTCGCCGTTTTTGATTGATTCCCGTTCTCCCGCGCCAAAGTCGTCAAGATCGCTGATTTCTCTATCTCTTTCAAGGTTGTACCTATCGGGAAGGGCAGCACCAAATATTCTGGGGCGTTAGGATTTGCTGCGGCTGTCGCATCCGCCAACGGCAATGGGTCGGTTTGAAGCATCCGCACATCTTGTGGTAAATGGTGCGGTAAGATTTCTCCGTCTTCCGCTAAAAGTACCGCGCGACTTATGATGCCTTCTAACTCTCGGATATTCCCAGGCCAGCTGTAGGCATCAAATAACGAGAGGACTTCTGGATTTATGTCTGCTACTTTTCGACTCGAAGCGTTGTTTTCCTTTGCTAAAAAGTGTTTTGCCAACGCAGGGATGTCTTCCCGCCGCTCTCGTAGTGCCGGCAGCTGGATATGAAGGGATTTTAATCGTTCATAGAGATCTCGGCGAAACCTACCTGCTTCAACCGCTTCTGTAAGGTCGATATTCGTAGCTGTTAGAACGCACACTGACACTGGAATCTGTTCTGTCCCGCCCACGCGGCGAATCTCGTTTTCCTGAAGTACCCGCAACAGTTTCGGTTGTAGGACCAGCGGAAGTTCCCCGATTTCGTCAAGGAACAGTGTACCCCTCGATGCGGTTTCAAACAGTCCAATATGTTGCCGGTCTGCGCCGGTAAACGCGCCCCTTTCATGTCCAAAGAGTTCATTTTCTATCAGGTGCTCCGCAATCCCCGCACAGTTCACGACGACCATAGGGTGCATTGCATACGGGTTCTCTGCGTGCAAAGCACGCGCGACCAATTCTTTACCTGCTCCGGTCTCGCCAGAAATAAGTACTACTTTATCAGATTTTGCGAACTTGTCAATACGTTTCAGCACTTTAAGATGCACGGTACTTTCACCGATGAGGTCGTTGTAATTTCCATGCAACTTCTTTCTTGATAACAGCATTTTGGACGGTGCCACCTCTTCTGCCCTTGGGGCGGTTGTGTAAGTCTTGATTGAGTAAATATAGGACATTTGGACGCAAAAAGCATTACATTCATCCAACGCTATCTTATATAGACCATTTTTTTAACCCCTTTTCGTGCATAAAATGAAAAAAATGTCATAAATTTCCCAAAAATCTCAAAAAAAAAATGGAAAATGCTAAATTTTACTGAGATTTGGACAATATTATATCATTCGAGCTGCCTCGTCAAAAGGCAGCGTTGTATTCTGCTGAAATGAGGGGCTAATATTCTGTGAGTTTACTTTTCTCTGAAACTTGTAAAAAATCAGAACTCCCTTATAATTAAAAGACACAGTTTTTTGCCGAAAGGGTGCATACCGTTAAAAGTTTAGGTTTTATTCCAACAGAAACACTCAGCGATTTGTGCTTTAGGGTTTTCTGAATATGATGAATAGGTTATTATACCATTCCTTCTGCAAAAACATCTGACATCGGATGTCGGATTTAAGTTATAATGAAGCAGTTCATGAATCACAGTGAAACTCAAAAAGCGCAGCATATCGACCGTCAACGTATTGGCTTTAGAGGTTAGTTTCATCAGAGTCTTTTTGCTAACTGTTTTCACTGCAAAGCACACCGATGGCTGATGACTAATTAAAAAGGAGGTATTCATGCAAAATCTTTTCTTCGCACTCGGTTCAGGTTTAAGCCTGCTCGGAGTCGTGTTTGGGGCTTTTGGCGCACATGCTCTCAAATCAAAACTCTCACCGGAAATGCTGGAGACGTTTGAAGTAGCCGTGCGGTATCAGATGTACCACAGCCTTGGACTGCTCGCTGCGGCGTGGGCAGTATCACAATGGCAAAACCAACTCACGGCTGCATCGGGATGGTGTTTTCTCGCAGGCATCTTAATCTTTTCGGGAAGCCTTTATGTGCTGAGCCTGACGGGTATTCGCTGGCTCGGTGCGATTACACCCATCGGCGGATTGGCTTTTATTGTCGGTTGGGGCTGCTTGGTCATTGCGGCTATTCGCGGAACATAAGAAGAAGGTTGACGGATTACGCACTGTTGTGTAAAATAATTGGACTTTAGAGCGGTTGATAAGTTTCCAAAGCTTATTGTGAAAACTTGTGTTCAAAACACTTATAAGGAGAAAATCGTATGAAACAATTTATCTGTTTTTTCGCAGTTGCAGTGTTTTTGATGAGTTGTATGCTCGGGCATGCAGCAGATCCAGACAAAGATTTGCTTATCTACGTACCTTTTGATGAAGGGAAGGGAAATACTGCAGACGACATTGGACCTAACGGTTTCACAGGCGAAATCAAAAACGCGAAATGGGTAGAGGGTGTCGTCGGACAAGCACTCCAATTTAAAAATGGGAGTGTTAATTTTGACCCGCTCAAGATTGATCAACCCAAGGAAATGACGATTGAATTTTGGTTCAAGCCGGACGAGAAAATTGAAGGCGGGAACCGTATTGATTTGCTATATCGCTTGAATGGTGGCGGTCGACCGCATATTACGTTCAACCGTGGTGGCGTATTATTCGGCTTCTATTTTGCGACACAAGGGGTTGAATTACAGGCTGTCACAAATTATGATGCGTTTGAAGCGGAATGGTACTACTTTGTCGGGTCACAGAGCAAACAGACGACATGGATGTATATTAATGGAGAACTTGATGCCGAAGCGGATGCCGGTGGGGATGCGCGTATGGATTTCGGGACCGAAGGTATGTGCATCGCTGCGAGTCAAGGCAACGGCAATTTCTTCAACGGTATCATTGATGAATTTAAAATTTGGAGTGTCGCACTCACGGAGGAGGAAGTCGTAGCCAATATGGAAAAAGCCCTCGCTGTGGATGCGACCGGAAAATTAACGACGACTTGGGGTAAACTCAAATCTGCGACTCAATAAACTAAAAAACTGAAATGTGGAGTGGGCGGCTCGCTGATCGTCCCTCCGCATCCACACAGGTGATCACGTGTTCTCCTTTGACAGGTGTGAGCCAATATTGTTCCTCTGCATTCCCTTTGAAAATCAACTCACCATCCAGAAACCAAAAAAGTTGCTGTGTCCGATTAGAAGTTGAGGCGGACAATTGTATTTTTTGCTGTGCTAACGGAACGCCATCCCGTATGTAGTAGACAGTGTCTTCTGTAGGAGATAAGATAACCGGGGCAGTCCCAGCAATTGCACCTGTACACAGTGGATTATGCTCAGGAAGTACTGGCACAGCAAACCCATTTTTTGCCAACCAAGTCGCTGCCTCAGCGGGCCATTCTTCAAATATTTTTTTATACTTGTCGGTTAAAGAGATATTTGTGGCAGCCCCAGAACCCTCTTGTAACTGACCACTGATGACTGATGACTGATGACTATTAGAAGGAAGATTCCGACAGTGAGAACAGAGACTGTAACCCGTGACTTCATCAATATAGATGCGTTTGTGAACTGCACAGATAGCAACAGACGAGATGCCGGGGATATATACATCGCTTTTACGGGTAGGACAGTGTGACGAGGGAAGGGTGCCTGTGAGTGCGCAGACCTCTCGTGTTTTCAGGTGTTCAGGTTTCGTGAACCAGCGATGTGTGTCTTGTCCAGTGAGCGCGCTGAAGAGCGCGAAGAGAATAGGCGTTGCTGCGTCTGCCCCGCTGAGCATTGGCGAACCTTTTCCATCAAAATTACCGAGCCAGATGCCGATTGTTAATTTCGGTGAATATCCGATACACCATGCATCTCGGTGTCCGTAGGAGGTGCCGGTTTTCCAAGCAATCTTTGGGAGATTCATAGTGCTTTCAAAGGCTTCCGGGTTTTTGACAGTATTCGCGGGCAGCTGCGATGTCGTCAGCATCTCAGTTATGATGAAACTTGTCTCTTCTCGGAATAAACGTTGTGGTGTGCTTTCAGTTTCTGCAGGGTCTGAGGGTGTTGCATTGATAGGTTGAGGGAGTGTGAGTTGATAAGATGCGAATTCTCCTGTGTTTGCCAGTCCTGTGTAAAGTGTTGTGAGTTCAAGCAGGTTCACTTCGCATCCACCGAGCACCATAGATAGCCCGTACTTTCGGGTAGGTGTGAGTGTCGTAATACCTGCCTGTTTGAGGAAAGCGGGCAGTGTAATATCTTTCAGGCGAGCACTAAGGTTCACAGCGGGAACGTTGAGAGAGCGTGCGAGTGCCTGATGGGCAGTCACATAACCGTTGTATATGCCATCGTAGTTCACCGGCTCGTATCCGCTGTATGTAACAGGAACATCAAAGAGCAATGTTTCTGGCGTAATCAAGCCTTGTTCCATTGCAAGTGCGTAAACGAAAGGCTTGAGGGTAGAACCCGGGGAACGTGGTGCGAGTGCTCCGTTTACCTGTCCTGATGCATCCTGATCGAAAAAATCGTGAGAACCTACCATTGCCAAAACATGGCGACGCTGCGTATCCATGACGACGATCGCGCCGGTACTCGCGCTATGGGACTGCAAGCGATGACTCGCAATTCCCGCAGCGGCTGCACTCAGGTATTCACGCAGAATATGCACCGCAGTTTCCTGCACCTTTGCGTCTATTGTCGTGTATATCCTACCATCGGTTGTAGTATCTGATCGGTTTCCCTTAACCAACAGGCGTGAGAGATGTGGGGCATTAAATGGGGGTGGATGGCGTTTTGTCGGAATAGGTTCTTGCAATGCTTCCTGCCATTGTTGTTCAGAAATCTGTCTATGCGCGAGAAGCCTGTCCAGAACTTTTGCGCGTGCCTCTCTTGCATTTTCTGGAAATTTGTCTGGACGTAAACGTTCAGGTGAGTTCGGAATAGCAGCGAGGAGTGATGCTTCGCCGAGACTAATAGTATGCTGCGGTTTGTTGAAGTAGAACCGAGATGCTGCTGCTGTCCCGACGATATTTCCGCCGTAGGGAAGCATGTTAAAGTAAAAGTTTAAAATCTCAGATTTAGAATATGTCAGTTCAAGTTGGAATGCGCGGAAAACTTCAATAAGTTTGTTGGGAACGTTCCGTGCTTTTGGTTCCATCAGTCGGGCAAGCTGCATGGTAATAGTCGAACCACCACGCACGACCTCCCCTGCTTTGATGTTATCATAGAAAGCAGTAGCGATAGAGACCGGATTGATTCCCCAGTGATAGTAGAACCATTTATCCTCAGTTGTAAGCATCGCTTGGTGTAGTAAAGGGGAGACTGTATTGGTGTTTTCTGACAGTCGCCACATACCGTCATCAGCTAAAAACGCGCGGAGCCATTCTCCGTTTCGGTCTAAGACAATCCGAGACGGTGGTGGATAGAGACGTTCTTTGGGCAGCGGGAGACACCAGTTCGCGATGATGAAGAAAGCAATGATGAAAAGTGGGGGCAGCAGCCAAAACGTCTTTTTTCTATAAGAAATTATCGACAGTCGGAAACCGTCAATAAAGCGGCTTCTGATAAAGTCAAACACTTAAAGCCTCCAATGGATTTGACCGAACCGCAAGGTAATATAAAAAATTATTCTGCAACCACTTTAATATCCATGCTACCCGCTACAGCAGATTTCGTTGGATCGTACATCGCTTCTGCCGCAATGGGTGGCAGGGTAAATTCGCCTTGTGTAACGGCTCTTAGCGCGTAATAGAATTTACGTTCGCGTTGGCGTGGGAACGTACCGAAGAAGATGAGACGATCATCACGAATGTCAAGATAATCGGGTTTGAAACCTTGTGCTTTCAACCATGGGATGCCTGCTCGGGATTCCAACCGTGGGTTCTCAATCTCAAAACCTGTGGGTAGCATGTCAACGACAACGACATTTTCTAGATTGGCGGTAAGTGCTTTGACTGTGATCTCTGCGACGATTAAGTCGCCATGTACAAATGTACCCGTGAGACTTTCACCGTCTTTGTTAAAATAGCGACGGTGTACCTGTAGTTCGCGCTCATACTCCTCAATGAACGAATCGCGTTGGATACCAAATGCGCTCCAGTAATAGTAGCAACTTCCTTCACCTTCAAGAGTCAGCTGCACGCGCGTGCCGTCCCATGCTTCATCGGTGTAACGCGTCTCAGCGGCATCGAAATCAGCGAAGTGTTCACCGTTGATTTTGAGGGTGCCGGTATAGTCCCTATCTGTCTGTTTTTTCATAATCTTACCGAGTGCGAGGAACGCGAATGCGTTGTCTTGGGTCGTGCGCCATCGGCTTCCGTCGGATGCTGCGTCACTTAAATTCTTGACGAGCATCGGGATTGATGGGTGATTTTCGTTAACTTCGGCAAGTACGTCTAACATAATGGCTTGCGCTCGGACAGGCGAATTGAATGTTCCACCGGTCTCCCAATTTTCTGTGCCTTTACCATTGAAACTCGGAGATACTGATACAGGTAGCATTGAGAGTGCAGTCTCCAATTCACCGCTGAGTGCGAATGCCCCGGCAAGTTGAAAATGACTGTAATCGCTAAGACTACTCGCACCTCTGTTTTTTAGGTAGTGCATTGTACCGCGATCCGGTTGTCCGGCGGCAGCTAAGACATAAGACGCATAAGTTGCAAGTGCGATCTCCCGTTTTACCTTTTTAGCATTATTATTATTTTCTTCCATATCGGGTGAAAATTTTGCACGAGTTCTCAACCCTTTTAACATTGCGTCATACACCCGGTCTGCAACCTCGTATCCTGCTTTTCGTGCCTCAACGAGGAAATGAGAGGCATAGATACTGCTCCAGGGATTAACATAAGTACCCCCGGGCCAGTATGAAAACTGATGACTCGGCATCAACATACTTTCAAGTTTCGTGATACCTGCTGTAACATAGTAATCCACTGAATCCTCTGCTGCCAGCGTCGGTTCGACACTTCGCGCCAAGTCGCTAAAATAGAGGAGAGGGAAAACCCTGCTTGTTGTCTGTTCCAGACACCCATGTGGATACCGGACCAGGTAGCGGATACTGTTCGCAAATGCGATATTTGGGAACGATGATAATGTAAGACTAAACTCGGACGAATTCGCTATTAGATTTGAAGGAAAAATGAAATCGACGGGTTCGCCCGCGCGTACTACACCATACCCTGTTTGTGTAACCGGTGGGGCAACAGAGCGTAGCGGCAACTGCACGTCTATCTGGGTCGTTTCAGAGTTCCCTTCTGCGAATAGATTGAAATTGACTTCTCCGATCGCGTCTTGGATACGAATGTCAAAAAAGACTCGTGCTTCTGTGCCTGCCTCAACGCTTTTCTCTACACTGAGTTCATGGAACAGAGGCTCTGTTTTTGAGGGCGGCACGGGGTTTTCTGAA
Source organism: Candidatus Poribacteria bacterium (assembly GCA_022394775.1). Taxonomy (GTDB): domain Bacteria; phylum Poribacteria; class WGA-4E; order WGA-4E; family WGA-3G; genus WGA-3G. The sequence continues at coordinate 14,365 of JAGFCB010000048.1, read as the reverse complement.
TCCTTCTCAGGCATCGTTTCAGGGAGATGCGTATCACTGACTGACAATAGCTGCACGTCGCCAGCTGCTTGCAATTTAACGGTGAATGCCCCGTTTTCACCTGTCCCGTTGAAAAGGGTAACAGGGACACGGATTTGATCGCCGCCGGCGAGGAATCTCGGGAACGTTGGTGTTAAGACAATAGGTTCACGGACGGTCAGGTAAGCTTCCGAAGCACCGTAGTCTGCGCCTGCGAAAGCGACTGCCATCAGCCTCAATTTTCCGTTGAATTGTGGGATCTTAAATTGGACAGTCCCGCGCCCATTTCCATCGGTTCGCACAAATCCTGACCAAAGTGAAACCGGTTTTACACGCCTGATACTGCTTGTATTAAGCCGTTTCCTTCCCAATCTGCGCGCGGCTCCGGCATCACCGCCTGTACTTGAGTTATCAGTGATATCTGCTATTTCCGGTAAAATTCCACTGTACAAATCAAAGGAACGTGTTTTTAACCCGCGCTGTTGGTAGAAAAAGTCGTGAGGGTTAGGCGTTTTAAAATCGGTTAGCGTGAGAATTCCTTCGTCAACGGCTGCGATACAGACATCGTATTTCTGCCAAGAACGTCTGCCGTGAACTTCAAACGCAATACTCACCTCGCTGTTTGGACGGATGACTGCCTCGTTAGACTGGGTCTGAGAAAGGAGTGAGATCTTTTCAGTAGTACCAGTGCCATTGGTTTGCGTGAGAGACATCTCAATTGAGAGTCGTCTACGGGTCGCATCAATTTTCAAGGGCACTACACCAAACGCTCGAGCAGGGAGAAGGGATTTGTTGTCTGGCTGTGATGCCGTATCCGCTGGTACTGCTCGAGTCAGTGTTCCTGAGAGATATACATTCGGTTTATAACTATCTCGCACTGGGATGGATATGGTAGCAGTGTTTTCCTTCATCGCTATCGTTCGATGACTGAGGACCCGATCCCGTTCAACTGTGAGTAGGAGTGTGCCGGAAAAGGGTGCCTTAATATTTAATTTTGCCGTTTCTCCGGGACGATAAACAGGTTTGTCAAGGGTTAGGTCTAACCGAGTAGGATGTTCCATAGAAACCGGAGTGTTTCTCCAGCCACTCACGTAAAATGATATTTCTGCTGTCGCTGTTGATTCTACGTCCTCAAGGCGAACACTGTATTCACCGTAGTCTGAAGGCGTTAGTGTTACTGTCTGAGCGGTTTCTGCCGAAGTTAGGTCGTATGTTTTTACCTCTGTCGTTTGCACTTCGGAGACATATTCGTACCGTCCTGCCGAGTTCTGCCGAAGTATGGTGTTCCAATGGACTTTATGGAGGCTCAATTTTAAGGCTCTCCCTGGTGCCGTTGCCATTGCATCGTCAACGGCTGCATAGTCGAATCGGAGCGGTTGGTTAATTTTCACCGCACCAGTAGTTGCTCGGCGGATCCCGACATAATGTGAGTACGGATGAATAACAACTCGGTGTGAAGCAGTGACGGCTCTTCCACCAATTTCGCTGACGGTTGCCGTCAGAATACCGTTAAGCAGAGAGGGTGCTTTCAGCGTTGCAGGCACCGTAAATTGGTAGTGTGCTTTACCCGCTGTGTCGGTTTTGGCTTCTCCTAATTCAATGCGTTGACTTTCAAATTTTCTGGTGTTTCCAAAGACAAAAGAACGCCACTGTGTCGGGTCTGTATCTGGTGGTAAATTGTCTTCAGAAACGACAAACGGAACTGCTATCAGTTGACATGAAACTTGAACCTTCCGTCCTACGGCTGGTGGTCCAAATAAATTCGTTGCTTTCACTTCAAGGTCGAGTGTTTCGCCAAGTTTATATGAGGCTTTATCGACGGTGACAGCGACTTTCATCCGGTCTGGCATGAATTCTTCGACCTGAAATTGGACACCACCAACGACTCGATCGGCGATTTTCATCTTGGCAATGTAATTGCCTGTCAATGCGTAATCAGGAATCGGGATCTTCACGTCACAGGCACCGTTTTTGTTTGTCTGTTGCCTTAATTCTCGTATAATTCTACCATCTGGGGCGAGGACTTCAATGTGGGTCGGGAGTGGTTCAGGTATTGCTTGTTTCGCACCGCGGACGATGCCAGCGAGTTGAACGGTCTCGCCTGGTCGATAAACACCCCTACTTGTGTAGAGAAACGCTTCATAACCTTTTTGCAAGTAGGCAGGCCCCGCGATATCGAAGTCTGCCATCGCTATTTCGTGCCGGTCTAATTGAATGAAGGCGAGGTCATCACGTTTCGCGGCAGTAATCATAAAGGGTATGAAGTCTCCAGTTTTTTCTCCGACCTCAGTGAACTCTATAAATCCTGCCCAGTTGGTTGTGCCGCTGAGCAGGGTCTGATTATTATCGCTGATGAGTTTGACGCGCGCGGCTGGTACTGGTGCGCCGGTAGCGATGGATTTCACCCAAACGTACAACTTATTTCCAATGCGTTTAGCACTGATTCCCAAATCCGTAATGAGTACCCATTGATGCGCGCTATTCCACTCTCTATCTGCATTTCGGGCAACAACCTTGAAAATACCGACATGTTCGTCTGAGAGGTAATCTTCTAACGAAATAGGGGTCGTTACCTCTTCGTTTAACTGTGGCGGTACATCGAGCACTTCCGAATGAATGGGTTTCCCTAAATTCCTGCTCCAACGACTCCATCTATCTAATTTTGAAACATAAATAAGATTGTTCGCAAAAACTTTCTCAATTTCCAGTTTTACACGTTTGACATTGATCGTTGCGAGTCCGAGGTTTAAGTGCCCTTTTCTTGAAAGAAAGAAGCCAGCCCCAAGAAACCGAAGCTGCGGTTGAAGGTCTGGAATTATGAGCTTCGTCATATAGTCTTGTTTTAAAACGGCATCGTTTCGAGCAGTCAAACCGCGCCGAATCTTTAGTGTATAGGTGGTACGCCGCTTAAAATTACCGTGGATTTCAATATTCCGGTAATCGGATATTACTTGGTAGTCTACTGCCGGTGTAAGTTCTAAATAGGGTTCAACAGTATCGCTGAGTACCGGGGCACTAAATCTGACGGAAATATAGGGGGTTCTATCGCTTTCCCAAACGTCTGAATATGTTACGCCCAGTGTCCCTCTACCACGGAGTATTACCGGTGTAATACTTGCTTTCTCGAGCCCGATTTGCCCTCCTGTGCACTTAAATCCTTTTTCGATTTTGACTTTTATTTTTCGGTCTGCTTTGCCGCGTTTTATCCGTTTCGTCTTGAATTCTACTGTCCGCGCGGTTGCTGTGTTGGTTTCAATCTGATAGGGGATTTCTGTGCTATCATCAAGTTCAATAGAGAGGTGTGCCTTTAAATCGGCGGTAGTTACTGGGTAATTGAATGCTATTGTTCCCAGGCCTGTTGCATATTCACGCGTGTCGTCAGTGCTGAATTCCATACGTGTCTGCTGCACTGTAAAGGGTTCGGTGGCAAATTTAAATTCTTTTTGTCCAGTGAGTAGAAATGCTTCGGTTGGGTTGAGTTCAGATGTGAGTTCGACCATGTATTGTGCAGAGGGTGCCAAAGGGGCATCTAAAAAAAGACCTATTCGGTCGGGGGCTACCCAACGCGCGGTACCCTGGACAGCTGGTGTAAACCGCAGGGCTTCCGCTGGGACCTCTGTCCCGACGCGCGATTTATCGATGATTGCCTCTGAAAAGGTAATCGAAAAATCTGTCCATTGTGGGACTTCCCCTTGTGGCGCGAAAGTATTAACGCTATAGCGCGTCTTGGCACGGGCGTTTTCCTGCATAATATAGATGATGCAGGCACCAAGAAGTAGCGTCATTAACCCTATGACCCCGATTAAGGTTTTCAGTAACAAATTTCGATTTTCAGGCTCCGCCGAAGAATTTTTAGAGAGTTTGGAAAACACCATGAGAAGTGCCTCCTATGTTTTAAATATTTTGTCTTATGGATTCCTTATTTTCGACGACTGAAGAACTATTTATAGAAAAATCTCTTGTCTTCCAACATTGTGTTGCTGATTCGCCATATTTTTTAACGAGTATAAGCAGAAAAAGATACTGGATAGGTTAAGCAATTTTTATGCCAATGTTTTTGGCGGTTGTTATATTGTATGTTTAAGGGCGGAAACCATATTTAGACGTAGTTTTAAGACTTATTAGGAGAAGATATAGGAGAAGATAAAAGAGTGTCTTTAGGTGAGGTTATGTGTAAATATAAACACATAGGGACGGATATAGAGATCCGTCCCTATTGCTAAGCACTTTTGGCGTGATTTTCAAGCCAAAGTGTGTTCTATTTTTCAGATTTGCGCACACTTATGACCTTCAAAACCAGAATCGTGACATCAAAATAATCTGGTCGGTGCCTTGGAGTTGACGTAGGGTGCCTTTTTCGCTGATGGTGTCATCCTCACCGCGGTCGGCATTCGCGAGGTTTGCCCAGTAGAACAGTGAGATCGCGCCGTTTTCCATGAAGTTGTATTGCGCGCTGAGTGTCACACGCTGGCTTGCGTCCCCCTTAACTGTCCTATCCGGATCGAACAACCCGTAACGACCTGAGAGCGTAAGTTGTGGCAGAACGCGATATTTAGCACCGACATAATATCCCTTTGAATCAATAGCATCTGATGCGAAAGAGGTTATCTCTCCACTGTTGCCGAAATTGAATTCGCCTTCAATACTCAGACCGGCATAAGAAGCAGTGAGAAATGCACCAATGAGGCGTTCCCAGTCTTCGCCCGGTTTTTCAAATATGCCAGAGATACCGGCACGAACCGGTCCGAGTTGTGCACCGAGTGTACCGAGTCCACCTTTCGCTGTTGCGTTCGCGGCGTTAAAGGCCGCTGCGTTGTAGAAAACTTTACCTGCACTTCCACCGAGTTCAACACCGACATCCCGTTTGTTGGAACCCAGTCCATAACCTTCCCGGACGAGTATGTTATGGTCCTTCTGTTTAATAGCGAAGGGTAGACGGAATTGTCCAACTTTGACGTAGAGATGTTTTGGAATAGCATCTACCGTTGCAAAGGCATTCATCGTTGTTCCAACATTGTTAGAAAGGGTAAGCCTAACGTGTTCTGAGGCTTGTGCGTTGAACGTTACTTCTGCTTGCATAAGCAGGAATCTATCAACCGACGAGTGGCATGAACTGCAGTTGGCTATAGCATTTTGCTCTTCGTCAACATGTGTCGTTTTGATGAATGCAGTCTGGAAATCAAGTGATGTTGTGAGTTGTTTGACGACCTCTTTGGCTTCTTCGGTCACGGCTTCCATGTCAAAGTCTTCGGGGAATTCAAAATAGTTTTCTTCAAAAATTTCACCGATACGATTTCGGGGTCCACCACCTGCTGGGTCAAGATGACAAAAACTACATTCTTTGTCGAGTTCTGTTGCAAACTCAGGGCGCGCCTCAGCACCCATCGGTAAAAAAAGACTGAGTGCGATACCTACTATAAACACAAGTCGTAGGAACGATAGCGGGATACTGAATACCTCCAAGTATTTTAGTCGTTCGGTAGTGTAGCAGATCTGCTTCACGTAGTTATTAGAATGTGTGTCCAAAAGAGTCTCCTTGTTTTACAATGAAATTCGATTGTCTTAAGCAAGGCTGGCGAGGTTTTGAATCTCGCCAGCAAGAGTCCTAATCAAGTTCTGTGAAGACGTAATCAATATCTTCAACTTGGGCGTGGCATCCCCAACACACACCGTCTCTGGCGATGACGCGGAACTCGGCATCTGATGCGTTTCGGACATATTCGATGAACTCCCAATCATTGTGATCAGGATCCACCCCCGCTTTTTTCCGCATAATTGCGATAAGTCCAACAAAGTCTTTATCTGGACGGTATGCTTCTTTTATAACAATACTGCCGTCAGGATATGGAAACTGTTGTTCGCCGTTTGGCGCGATATCTTCCAATGTTTTGTTGACATATACGTTTTTTGTGCCGTTGTGCGGATCGCCACCAGGGACAGGAGGAATGGGTTCAGCGTTTAATTTTAACCACTGTGTATATCCTGCCACATCGTCCGGTAATCCAGGAAGAGCGGCTACCGGTTCTTCAGGTTTAGTAGGTTCTTCTGTAGTTCCAGTCTCGGTTTCTTCTTGTTGTTCAATGAGTTCTTCTAACTGTTTTTCGGCACACGCGCTGAGAAGTAGACAACTTGTCAGTATTATTGCGAGGCAAGATAGCAGGTTTTGTGTGTACGTTTTCATTATAATACCCTCAATTTTTTTGTAGATAATTTATTATCTTTTATCGGCGAGGTTTGTCCAAACCGATTTCTACAAGAATCTATTTTTAATAGTCCAAGATATAAGGCAAGGACGAATTGTCCTTTACCGCAATTTAGTATAAAACAAAACGGCAAACATTTCAAGGCAGTTTACTCGCGCACTGTTCTTTTCCGATAATGGGCGGCTTCATGGGCGTTTTGTGTTCAACTGGCGATTAATTTTCGTTTGCCTTTTTGCCTGTTGTTACAGTATTATATGTGTATAAGAGGTTCAAACATGGTCGTTGCTGAAGACCATAGATATGGTAACAAAAAGGAAGTCATAATGCTCAGAAATTTATTTAAAGGTACTGATAAGAATCAAGGTGAATCCGAACCTGGCGATAAACAGGGAAATTGGTTTAATCGACTCAAATCCGGTTTAGCGAAAACTCGGAATCAGTTGATGTCTCAGTTGTCAGGACTCCTGCGGATGGGTAGAAGGATTGATGAGGACCTGATGGATGAAATCGAGGAGATTTTGATCCAAGCAGATGTGGGTGTTGATACCACGTTGACGTTAATGGATAACGTTAGGGAGAGAGTGAAAGCAGAGGGATTGAGCGATTCTTCGGAGTTGGAATCGGTTCTAAAATCAGAAGTTCTGAACCTGCTTGGCGAGGATATGCCGCTGCAAGTTAAAGATGAGAAACCCTATACGATTTTAGTCCTGGGTGTGAATGGTGCAGGAAAAACAACGACTATTGGTAAACTCGCGAGTCGTTTCATCACAGACGGCCTTAACGTACTTGTTGCGGCGGGTGATACGTTTCGCGCAGCAGCTGAAGATCAACTTGCGATCTGGTGCGAACGTGCAGGTGCTGAACTGATACGGGGCGGAGAAAATGCTGAACCGGCTTCCGTCGTCTTTGATGCGATTCATGCAGCCAAGCATCGGGACGCGGATGTGCTAATTGTGGATACCGCGGGGAGACTTCATACCAAAAAACCATTAATGGATGAATTGGCGAAAATCGGGCGTGTGATGGATAAAGCGCATGTTGGGGCACCACATGAGGTACTTCTTGTTGTTGATGGAACGGTGGGTCAAAACGCTTTGATACAGGCGAAAATTTTCAATGACGCTGTGCCGATTACGGGGGTCGCTGTTACAAAACTCGACGGTACTGCGAAAGGCGGCATCGTGATTGCAGTGAATGCTGAGATTGGTGCGCCCGTCAAACTCATCGGGATCGGTGAAAAGCTTGACGATTTACGCGATTTTGTAGGTGTGGATTTCATTGAGGCACTCTTTGCAGCAGAAGAAACCGCGGGTACATAGCCGATAGGTTGTTCTAAATACGGACTGGCAGGATGGAAGTGTAGAAGGTTGGGATATCGACGCTCTTCCATACAGACTGGAAGGTTGGAAGCGGCGGAAGTTTTTTACCAACCTTCCGATCTTCCAGCCTTCCACCTTAATTTTTTAGGAATCTGCTTCCTGTAGGTAAGTGCGTAGATGTTTCCGAAGATTGCGGTGTGCGTGAAGCAGATGTGCCTTAACGGTGCCGTCAGATCTGCCAACGACTGCCGCAATATCTTTAAGGGATAGTCCGTCCCAGTGTCGCAGAATAAAAATTTGCCGTTGCTTGGGTGGGAGCCGGCGGACTGCTTTCCGTATATGGATTCTCAACTCTTTATTCTCAACTGCTTTTGCCGGGGACTCTGAACGCGGATCAGGGATGTTTGCCATCGGCAATTCTCCCGATTCATCGGAATCATACAGAAGCACCTCTGATCTCGATTTTTTCCTTAAGAAGTCGATACAAAGATTCACTGTGATTCGATAAAGCCAACTATAAAACTGGCACTGGCTCTTGAAATCACCTAATCCTTGGTAGGCACGTATGAACGCGTCTTGCGTAAGGTCCAAGGCATCTTCTCGGTTTGAGATAAAGCGTTGCACCAAGCGGTAGGTGCGTTTCTGGTAACGGGTGAAGAGCAAATCAAACGCGGCGGTGTCGCCTTGTTGAAATCGCTCAATCAGTTCGGTATCATTATAACACTCTGGAGGAAGGCTTTCGGGGCTTTGGGATTGCATGTTCTCCTCTTAAGCGTCATCGGCCGGAAAATCGGTTCCTGATTCTTTTGGAAACCAAAAACCAGAAACTCTGGTGGCCATTGACAAAATAGTAGTCACTGATTCGTTTGTTTATAAACACTACAAAACCAACGTTTATATCTTTGGCTATCTTGAACCATCTGTTGTAGAAGTATTGATTCTTCGTCTTCTTCGGCATGCGGAGCAGTTTCAAGCAAGGCAACCAGTTCTTCATAGACTACCTTGTCTTCATGCGCGAGTGCTGAGAGTAGCACTTCCATATTTTCACCACGGCCGAGCAGACTTAACAGTTGGTTCGTATGACGGATTTCCTCGGAGGCAGCTTGATTTAAGTACGCTGCGAGTTCATGTTCATTCTGCTTTTCTGCGACTTGCGCGAGAATCAATCGCATCCCGACAAGTTTCAGTTTTGCTTGTGCGAGTTCGTCCAAGTCGGTTTCAAACCGTTTTTGGAGATGATCCGCATCGCGTGGGTGTAATTGTGCATAACTTGGCCACACCGGTTTTGCCATCACCTGTTTCAACCGTTTCAGGCTTTCAATCAGGCTTTCACGTTCTTGCGTGGACAGCTGCCCAAAAGTGCTCTGCCAAAAATCTGTCGCGTGTTCTACACCCTTTCGGAAAAGTTTTTCAGACTGCGGCGTGAGTTTAATCCGAGCGCGTCTCCGGTCCTTATCACATTTACGACGGATTACCCAACCATGCCGTTCCAGACGACTCACTAACCCAGATGTTGTGTTATGGGCGAGCCCCAAGTGCTCACCGAGCTCACTCACCGACATACCAGCATCACGACCATACCAATGAAGGTGTTGTAAGGCGTTAAACTGGACAATCGTCAGGCGATTCGGGACAACTTCTTGGATAAACCGAGATTTAACAGCCGATTGCGCATGACGTATCACACGCATGACGACATCAATCTCACTATGGAATTCTTGGTCTTTAGACATCTTGGGCATTGTTAAGTTTAAAGTGTAGATTAATAGTAAATATGAATGCTAACTACTAAACCTATATTGAAGTGGTAAGTTGAAAAGACTTGAATCAGAAAATAATATATCCTATGTCGGATATATTTCCCGTCGTATACGATATAATAATTATACGCCTAATTTGCCCGAATGTCAAATTAAAATGCGAAAAACATTCAATTTTGGCGTATTTTTTAGCCAAAACCTCGTATTTCGGTGAAATTGGACGCATTTTTCAGATTTTTTAATTTCCTTAAATTAGCGTAGCGGCTTTTTTTAATTGCTACCGACGAGGCGTTGCGCTTTTATCTTTCGTTTTCGCTTTGATTTCGACTTGCTTTTCTGTGGAGGCGTTTGTGAACGTTGTGATACTTGTTCGTTTTCCTTCGACTGCTGATTTTCTTGTTGTTCTTGTTGTTGGGCTGTGTACTCGGCGTAATTGCCTTCAAAAAGGTTTGCTGTCCCGATCGGTGTTCCATCAAAAATCAGTAATTTCGTCGCAAGGTTGTTTAAGAGATAACGATCGTGAGAAATTATAAAAAGTGTTGCTGGATATTCCGCCAGCGCTGCTTCTAACGCCTCGCGGGCAGGTATGTCAAGATGGTTCGTTGGTTCATCCAATAACAGCACGTTGGCGTTTGCTAATAGCAATTTGGCAAGTAGTACACGACTCTGTTCACCACCGCTCAGGTTCCCAATTCGTTTGAACACGTCATCGCCAAAGAATAAAAATTTGGCTAAAAAACTGCGTATTTCACCGTGTGTCTGCTGTGGATGAAGCTCCCAGATTTCGTCAATAATTTCGTTATCCGGATTAAGACCTTCCAGTTCTTGTGTATAGTATCCAAACTTAAGCGTAGGACCTACCCACATTTCGCCTTCTGTAACGAGTTCTTCGCCCAAAATCATACGAAAAAGCGTTGTCTTTCCAGTACCATTTGCCCCAATGATGCCGATAACGTCACGACGGTATACCTCAAAATTCAGATTCGTAAAAAGGGGTTTGTCACCGAATGTTTTGCCGACGTTCTGGCATCGAAGAATATCGTTTCCACCGCGAGTTTCGGGCGTAAAGTTAAGTGTAAGGGTTGATGCATCAGGCTTCGGTTTATCGACTCTCTCCAGTCGCTCTAATTTTTTCCGTCTGCCTTGTGCTTCTCGAGTGCGCTGTCCTGCGATGTTACGGCGGATAAAATCTTCTTCGTGCTCGATGAACGCCTGCTGTTTTTTGAATTGCCGTTCTCCGACAAGTCTTTCAACGTCTTTAGTTTCAACGTACTTGGAGTAGTTGCCTCGATAAATTTTTATCTTATGTTCTGCGAGTTCCCAGACTTTTCGGACAACCTTATCTAAGAAATACCGATCGTGAGAAACAACGAGAACTGCGCCATTGTATTCAATATTGAGGTAATTTTCGAGCCATTCGATTCCTTTAATGTCAAGATGATTCGTCGGTTCGTCGAAAAGTAACAGATCCGGTTCTTCAAGGAGCAGCTTTGCGAGTGTAGCACGGCTTTTCTGTCCTCCGCTTAGTACCCGGATTGGAAGATTGAAATCCGTCTCATTGAAACCTAAGCCGCCAAGAATACGGTTAATCTGATGTTCATAATCGTAACCGCCAAGCTGTTCATGCTGTTCCTGAATTTGGGCGTAACGTGCGAGGAGGTCCGGTGCCTCTTGTGTTTCCATCTCCTCTGCTAACAGGAGCATCTTGTCCTCAAGCGCGCGTCTTTTTTCAAAAACTTTGAGCATTTCCTGTCTTAAAGTGCAGTCGCGCGCAAGTTCGGATTCTTGACTAAGATAGCCGATACGCACGCCTTTTGCAGAGGTAACTTTACCCTTAAAATTGGCGAGCATACCGTTGATAATTTTAATTAACGTTGTTTTTCCAGTTCCGTTACGACCAATTAATCCAATTCGGTCTCCGTGTTCAATTGAGACCGAAATATCGTCAAGAATTAGATCCGGGTCGTAGCGTTTGGTAACGTGTTCTAATCGTATTAAAGACATATTCCAAATGGTTGTTAGTTTGCCTCGCAGTGAGAGTTATCAGTTGTTGGTTAAAAGTTTAGACTGTGCCCGCCATTCGGTCCTACGGGTCAACATCTCCTGATATGTGTTTGCGCGATGCGCATCTGGGCGGCGAATGTTAAATTGCCTAAATCGCCAGAACGCTATTGAGAGTGCTGCGTAATGAACGAAACAGTCCAAATATTCCCATTCATCTTCTGTTATAGGACGCACGGCGTTGTAAGCATTTAAAAATCGGCGCGCAACCTCAAGATTTAACTCGTGTTGTGATGTATAACAACTTCCGATGATCGTCATCCCGATGTCAATTAACAGTGTATCATAACAGCCTTCCTCAAAGTCAAGGATCGCAACCATCTCCTCACCGTCAAAGAGTGTGTTGTCTAAAAAAAGGTCTCCGTGTAGAAGCCCTCTCGGAAGTGATGCATTGAGTTGTGGTTTCATTGATTCCAATTCCGATTTTAGCGATTCAACGAACGGATGTGTCGCAAATTGTGTGTTTTGTACCTCTTGAAAAAAAGGTTGCATCTGCGATATTCCCATCGCGAAGTTCGGTAATTCTGCGATAGGAGAGATGCAGTGTAGCTTCGCCAACGCCTTGCCAAGTTGTGCCAGTACATTCGGTGAAGGTTCTGGTTGCGTGCCTGGCAAGAACGGATAGAGCATCACACTGCCAAATGTCTCATGAATTAGAGGTTTTTGATCCTTCGTTAGGATTGGATATACCGTTGGGTATGCATGTTGATAGAGGTGCTGCAAAAGTGCGATTTGCATGTTAAGTTCTGCCGAGTCTTTCTCATCGCAAATTTTCAGCAAAAACTCGCCGGTTGTAGTTGTCAGTTTAAAGTTGCTATTCCCGAACCCACCGGAAATTTCCTCAAGTCCCAGCGATGTGCCGATTGGGTATTGTGTAACAATGCGTGCGAGTTCTATCGGTGAAATGGTGGTATAACGTGCCATGTCTTGCCTTGCACAGTATTAATCTTGTGGCTGCTTCCCTTCAGGAACGTGTTCCAATTTTTTGAATTCAGCGGTGTTCCGAATGTTGTCGAATGCGGGGTCTACTTTCGCAGCGGAAAAAGCCTCCTTATCTATCCGCATCGCTTCACGCAGAGAAGCAATGGATCGCATCTTCTCTTCCTTATGTGAATAGGCAACGGCGAGGTTATAGTGTGCCTTCGCAAAATCGACATCTAACTGTGTCGCGCGTTCCCATGCTTGGATGGCTTTATCAAGTTCCCCTCGATTGCCGTAGACGACACCGAGTGTGAAAAATGGCATGACCCATCCGGGTTCGTTTTGGATTGCTAAGTGGAGTTCCATGATAGCTTGGTCGAAATTGCCATTCTTGGCGGATGCCATGCCCCAATTGTAGTGTGCGACAGCGACTTCGTTCGGTTCGGGGATATCTGTACTTTGGGAATACGGTATCGTTTTCGTACCACACGCGATGAAACAAAGCGTTAACGCCGTGATCAATAGCAGCGCGCCCGATCTATACAGAAGATTCATAATTTTTCCTCCATCGTTCTTTACATTTTAGCAGAAGATGAGATTGAAATCAAGATGCTCGCGCTTTTTCCACGTAAATGGCGTAGACCTTCGGGGCTTCTTGACGAATCCCCGTAAAATTGAGTCGGATGCGAATCGTTTCTTTTTCTTTAACCCGTTCACCGCTTTTCCAATTCACTTTTTGATGAATCCTGATGTAAGCGGAAGGCAGTTTTCTCTGGAGTACCCTGCGTAGTCCTACACAAGCGAATTCAAAATTGGAAGCAAAGAACGCATTGTCGGAACATCTCGGAACGTGAACCCGAACGCTGCGAAATATGTTGAAGTTTCTAATGCCTCGGCAATCAAAGGTTTTTTCTCTAATTCTTTTGAGACACCGAGGATAAGGGACACATCTTTTTGTTCAGCGAGTGTGTTGAGCCTCGCAATAAGATGCCCTTGATGCCACGGATGGAACAACTCAATGGCTGTCTCTACACCGCTGCTATGGACAAGTTGATAGTCCGGGAAGCAATAGAAGTCGCCTGCCAGAGGGAGGAATTGGCTGCCAGGTCGGATCTGCCAGTCGTCGGTTTTGTTTTGAAGCATCGCCTGAAAAAGTTGAATATCTTCGGGGATATAGGCGAGGAATTGTTGAGAAATCGGCTTGATACCACAAGATTCGTCAAGCGATAACAGATAACGCTGTTTATTCCGAAACTGGATTTCCGCAGCGAGTTCCCATTTCGGTTGATGTAGCACAGCGATAAAGAAATTTGCCAGATTCATACCGTACCGCTTCGTTTTGTAAAAAAGGTTGAGCGGTCCGTCCACCGTAATCTGATATAGTTCGCCTTCTTTCCGAATTGTAGAGAGGAGTTGGTTGAATCTGAGGTACTTGAACAGTTGACGCAGTTCAGCCGTCATAGAATCGGCGAGTTTTAGCGTAAGGGTATTGCAGTGTAGAAGTAACCCCTGCACTTGCGCGGCATTGTAGCGATGAAGGAGGCGTTTGGCGGAAAGGGTGTTGAATGTCAGGACCGGCTGGCAACTCGGTAAATCCGCATAAAGTTTGGCACCGAGTTCGGTTTCATCGAACTGTTCTTGGACGGACTGTTGATAGTCTGTGTAGTCCCGGAACTGTTTCTCTGAAAGCAGGCGACTCGTCTCGGTAAAAAGTTTGTGCCGAAACGCAATCAGTTCTTCGTTCGGAGCGGTATCAAATTCTGTCCGATCTAACAGTAGTTTTTCGAGTCCACGTTTGACGATTGGTGATCCGGGTGTGCTATCAATAATCTGCTTATTGGACTCTAAAAGCGTTGCACGTGGTGTGTTTGACGACGCTTCAAAAACGGCGATCAGTTGCTCAGCGATTGCCAATAACTCGTTATCGACTGGATTCACAAACTGTGGGAATATTTGTCCCTTTTTAGTTTTATATTGGAGCAGGTCTTTGGTAAGCATTTTTTAATTATACCTTGCGGTTATAGTAAAATCCGAAAATAAGTTTACAGTTCATCAGGTAACAAACACCCTTCGACCGCTGGCG
>JAGFCB010000047.1 GCA_022394775.1 Candidatus Poribacteria bacterium | reverse complement strand
GTGCTATACCACCCGTAATCATCACGAGCGCAGTGCAATCCGCCGGGGTTCACCCTCGCGCCTTCACCTGCCTCCCATAAATCGTGTTTATCATGTTTCAACGATCCCCTGCCAAACCGCGGCTGATTGTTCGTTAATTCCTTGATAATCGGCCAGAGTGCTGTGTGCATCGTTAAGCGTTCAAGCGATTTATCGAAAGCGAACCCGTGCTGATGGAGCCCTTGCTGTTCAAAGCCAGATGGTAATTCATCAGCAGGTGTCGCTATGTATCTATCGACCGCTTCAGCAGCTTCTGACAATGCATCGCCAGTGATAACGTTTTCTAAGTGGAGATACCCTGTTACATCAAACAGATAACGTTGTTTCGGTGTCATATTTTTGTATTTCCTTGCGGTTCGATTGGGTGGGTTAGTGGATTTACATTCCTCTCCGTAGATCCGCTTTCCACTTCGTTCCAAGGATTTTTGTATTTCCTTGCGGTTCGATTGGGTGGGTTAGTGGATTTACGTTCCTCTCCGTAGACCCGCTTTCCACTTCGTTCCAAGCTACGCGCTATTTTATAATGAATTAGAAAAATATATTGACATCTACAAGCGACCCAATTCCCCCCTGATAAGGGGGGTGTTTTTGCTGGGGTGTTTCCCCTAGGGGGGTTGGTGCTTCCAGAAGATGCAAAAGTAATTCTAAAATCTACCATAGTAGAAAGAATAGCGAACCGTGCTCCTACAAGTGCCTACTGATGGCTATCTATAGTGCCATGTCAAACTTTGTACCGCTTACATTACCTTTTACATAGGCATCCCGGAAAAGGGTCTGACGCTTCGGAGGCATTTCCTCAAGTAACGCCTGTGGTGGTTTAGAGAGGCTCCACCGTTTATCTACGGAGTTGTAGGCATTGAAAACAGCGACCCGATCAACGTCAGGATTTTGCCACGCTTGTCCGCTATGTGTAATCGCCTCCGTAAAAATAATAACAGAGCCAGCAGGACATGAATAGGTATCCCAAAACTCCCAACCTTGCGTATGTGCACCCTCCGGTGCAGTATAAGCCGCTTTGTGGCTTCCGGTAATAAACATCGTACCCCCATCGCCTTTCTCCACAGGGTTAAGTTCCCAGACGACGCGCGTCAATCCACTATACGCTTGACCGGGAAGGCACGCGTACTGGTGACAATCTCCGGGCATCCGCCACAAACCGTTGCCGTTGTGCGCGTGAAACGAAAAAGGCGTTTCATCCGATGTAGAACGGAGCGCCAAAAAACTCATCTCCATGCGGAAACCGTAGCAGGTATCCGAAGCGAGATAGGCGGACGCGAGAAACTCGTTTCCGAACGCCACGACTACCGGATGATCCGTTAACTTTTCTAAGGGGCCACCATAAGTCGAGCGGTGATGTTGTGGAATTGTTTCAGGATCGTTCTTTAATCGGTAGCAGAAATCGCGCATCTCCTCAATCTCTGACGCTGTTAACACACCCGGCACCAAGAGCCATCCGTTCTTGTCGAAGAGATATTTCTGTTCCTGTGTTAAAGGAATAACCGGTTCACCATCGGCATTCGTCTGTGTAATATCAGCAGCCACTGTTGCCAATGGACTTCCTAAGTCTTTATTGAACTTAATGCCTAACTGTTCTGCCATAGTTTCTTTCCTCTCTAACTGTCTTTAAAGACAGAGCATTGCTGTACAAATTCAAAACTAATGAATACGCGCGCCTGTGAAATAATCCGGATTCGCGCCCATCTTTTCCAAGAGCGGTGCAGTTACCGTGTCAAGGCTCTCAATCACATCATCAGACGGTGTGTACGCAATAACGTGCAGGTTTTCCGTCAATTCACCCACATTTCGGGTGCCAACAAGCATGCACGTAATCCCCGGTCTCGCCATCGCCCATGCAATCGCCAGTCGGGCCATCGGAACGCCTTCGGCTTCCGCGATTTCCCGGATACTTTCGAGCGTCTCGAATAACTCCGCCTCGGCACCCGCTTCACCGTGGGAAGCCTGCGGACGGTCATCCCGAAAATGGCGAAATCTCGAATGGACTGGCGGTATATCTTCTGCGCGCTTATACTGTCCAGTTAATATACCTTGCAACAGCGGCATATACCCTAAGATACCAATGTTATGCGCTCGACACAGCGGAAGCAATTCAGGTTCTATTGCCCGCGACAAGAGGTTATAGCAGAGTTGATTCACCGCAATAGAAGCCCCTGTGTTAAGAACTGCTGTGAGTTGTTCCACCCCGAAGTTGCTGACACCGATAGCACGAATAAGCCCATCTTCTTGTAGACGCGTGAGTTCAGTCATGCTCTCATCAATAGCAATCTCATCGTCGGGCCAGTGAATCATATAGATATCAACATAATCCGTTTGCAACCGTTGGAGACTCGCTTCGCAATGTTCGCGTATCGTAGCGGGGTCGGGTCTGCTCACCTTCGTACCGATAATTGCTTCGTGCCGTCTGTCTTTGAGCGCGACAGCAAGTGCTTCCTCGCTGCGTCCATCGTTGTATCCCTCCGCCGTATCGAAAAAATTGATCCCAGCATCCAGTGCAGCGTTGGCAACAGCGGTAACATCGGATTGCGCCTGTGGTCCCCAGTAATCGCCACCACCGTACGACCAGCAACCGATCCCCATCGCGGAGATCTCAATCCCGGATTTTCCACACGTCCGCATCTCCATTTTTCAGCCTCCATGATGTGTAACTCGGACAAGAGGTTGTGAATACAAACTACCCCAATTCCGCGCAAAGTTCCGTAATCAATTGGGCATTTTGACCTATCTGATCCCCGAATTGCTGATACATACCGAGCAGTAACGGATCAATCGGTTTGGTGTTTTCTATAGCGAACTTCACTTCTGTCCGAATCTGTTCCGGACTCCCAATCGTTCTACCCGCCGCAAGTACCTTGAAGAGGAGGCACGGCTTCTCTGTACGCTGGATCGCCTTACACATCTCATCGCGATCCTCCCGCGCGTAAATCTCGCCTAAGGGTGCGTAGCCGAATTTTTGGGTAAATTTTTCGCTACCCCCGTGAAGATTATAGAGACCCGTCATGTAATAATCGACATCCCACGCTTCATCTTCAGCAACGTGTAGAAGCCTCGGATCATGCACAGATAAACCGACGAGGACCCCAGTATCTCGAATCCGTTTGAGGATGTCTTGTAGATACTCAAGTCTATTTTCCCGCAAACATCTCTGCCCAACGCCACCACCGTGTGGTGCCATACCGATTGGATCGTGTTTCGCAGCTTCAAAAACATGGTCGGGATCCTCGTACCAGCGGGAACCTTGGCTGAGGCAGAACCAGTTTATTGTGCCACCCGCATCTCGGTAAAGTTGTAGATCGGACATCGAGCGGTCCGTCATGCTATTCTGCCAAGAATTGATCCCGACCTCCTCTGCCCTTTTGAGCGTCGCCACGACCCGCTCCGGCGTGTGATATTCCTGCTGGTGCTGTGAGAGGAGTTGGTTGAAGTGCGAATATCCGTAAATCGGGTTATCCCCGATTATCAACTTGCTAATCTGATAATTACAAAAAGAGACTTTCGGTAAGGTCGTTTCCACTGTTTATCCTCCAAGCAAGAGAACACGCGTCAAAAGCGTGACTAATCAAACAGAAATTCTTCCAAAACAGATGCGTCAATTTCACGCACAAGATGCATCGTCAAATCCAACGCTGCGTTGTAGTCATCAATGTTAATAATTGAGACATGGCTATGAATATAACGCGATGGCACACCGAGCACAACAGACGGCACACCTCTGCCGGACTGATGGATTGCTCCGCCATCTGTCCCTCCCGATTGACGCACCCCCAGTTGATAGGGAATATCGTGTCGTTTCGCTGTTTCGACCACATAATCCGCTAATTTTGGATTGACAATCATTGAAGAATCGATTATCCGAATTTGCACACCGCCGCCAAGTTTCCCTTGTGTATTGCCGACGCTTAATCCGGGGGTATCATCGCCAGGAGGTCCCTCAAGTATAATTGCAAGATCGGGTTCCACGCTTGCCGCCATCGTCTTCGCGCCTCGCAAACCGATCTCTTCCTGAACACTCCCTGCCCCGATAACGGTGTTCGGGTGTTCGTCGAGCCGCAAAAGTGCATCAATCACGATCGCAACACCGACGCGATTATCAAATGCTTTCGCAGTAAGCAATTTGTCATTTTTTAACCGCATAAAGGGACCATAAGGTGCGATAGGACACCCGGTGACGACACCATATTCTTCTATTGCCTGTTCCTCGCTTTCCGCACCGATGTCGATAAACAGGTCTTTTATATCTAAGACTTTATCACGGGATCCTGAAAGCAGGTGCGGCGGCGTAGAACCGATAACGCCGGGTACTTTGCCTAATTTCGTTGTGATATTGACGCGTTGTGCCAACAGTGTATGTGCCCACCATCCACCGAGTGGCAGAAACTTGACGAATCCGTTATCTGTGACGTTTTGCACGACGAAACCGATTTCGTCTAAATGTGAATCAAGTACGATGCGTGGGTGTTCAGCACTTCCAGCACGCGTACAGAAGATGCTCCCTAAGTTGTCTGTCCCAATTGGACCCACGTCGGAGACGCTCTCGCGAAAAACATCCCGCACTTCATCCTCATACCCAGGGATCCCATCCGCTTGTGTTAATGATTCGAGCAGTTCAATTGAAGTTTCACTCATTGTTGCGTTCCTTTACCAACCGTGCTATAATTTGAAAGCATTATAGCATGCTTGATGTTTTATGCCAACTCTTAAGTGAACTTTGCACAGGACGATTTAGTTTTCGGTTTTGACTTTGGTTTTTGTTGATAGATGTTAACGTTTTTTTGCAAAATCGCGAGCACAGCTCGCTCCTACAGAGGAAGACATATCCATATATATAAAGTGGATATGTAAACTAAATACTCCTGGAACTTTGCATCCAACATAAGATGCATCACCCTTATTAACGTAAAGTGGCACAAACGTTAATAACACCAATCCTTATTAACGTAAAGTGATTTAAAAAGGAAGATATCATGAAAAACTACACGATCATCCTCATACTCCTACTCGCCATCACTGCCTGCGCAAGTGCCGAGGATCGTGAAGATTATAGCGGCGACGCAATCCGTACCCTACTGCCCTTCGATGCGATCCCCGCGATTACTGAACCTCAATTCGTCTCTGCCGGTGCAGCGAAATTAGACCCAGATGCCCCCGTCATCGGCGTAACCTTCAACGACGAAAGCCACGCCTATTCACTCTATCTGCTAAACGGACACGAAATCGTCAACGACGTTGTTGGCGGCATGAATATCGCTACAACGTGGTGACCGCTCTGCAAAACGGCTATCGTGTATAGCCGGGACCTTGACGGTAAAACATATACATTCGGTGTGAGTGGTAAGTTATGGCGGGACGCGCTATTGATGTACGACCATCAGACCCGTTCCCTCTGGTCACATATTACCGGAGAAGCGATACAAGGACCGTTGAAAGGCAAGCGATTGAAACTGCTCGTCTCTATGCCGCAGATTGCCTGGAAAACGTGGCAGCTAAACTATCCAGGGACACGTGTACTGTCCGTGCCTACCAGAGGTGGGATGCGTGAGGAGATAAGCCGAGATAGCTACGCAGGCTACCACGCCAGTCAGGATACTGGTGTCAGCGGAATGGAATATACCGATAATAGGTTACCTAATAAATCCCTGGTCATCGGTGTCCAAATACCAGCGAGAAATGGCACAACGCAGTTTCGTGCGTATCCGTTGACACACTTCGCCGAAACCGCTGTGATTAACGATATGCTTGGCGAGGTGCCTCTCCTCATTTTCCACGATAAAGCATCGTTTGCGACAGCGGTCTTTAAACGAAACGTCGGGCAGGACGTACGAACCTTTAGTTCACAAGCGTCCCACTTTGTAGAAGATAACACCGGAACGCGCTGGAATACTGTCACAGGTGAGGCAACATCAGGTAAAGATAAAGGAAAACGTTTAGAACGGTTACCGGCTGTCAATATCTATTGGTTCGCGTGGGCGCGCTACTATCCCGAAACAACAATCTACAGCCAATAATCACAGGACTTACGCAGCCCCATCTTAAAGTCCCCTGATAAGGGGATTTAGGGGTTAAAAATTCTGAAGTCCTAATCAATCGTCCAATTCGACGACTTCGCCTGTCATATTCCGGTGCATCGTCGGACGGATGACTAATTCTGGGATGTTGCTCCGCTGCGGCAGCGTCGCGATGAGCAGAATCGCTGCTGAGGTTTCGTCTACGTCCACCATTGTCGCGCGGGCATCAGCATCCGGCGGAATCGGACGGTTATCCAGAATCGGAGTTGCGACTTCGCCAGGGATGACCACGCTTGCGCGGATACCTGTGTTCCTCAAGTCCGAATTAAGAAATTCAGTAAAATTAATAACCCCCGCTTTTGCCGCACCGTAAGCGTAACCGCTAAACGGACCCGGTGTGACCGCTGCGAGCGACGAGATATTGATAATCGTTCCCGATTTCGCTTTTAACATCGCCGGTACAACCGCCCGCGTACAGTAAAACGTACCGATCAAATTTGAATCAATCACCGAGCGTGCCTCTTCAGGTGTTGTATTGAGGAGCCGTCGATTATGTGAACTGTGTCCAGCGTTGTTCACAAGCACATCAATCCGCCCATATTTATCAAGCACGTCAGCAACCATCTGCTCAACAGCATCATAGTCAGCGACATCAAGGGCATAACTCATCGCTGTTCCGCCTGCTGCCTCAACTTCGGCTTTAACAGATGTCAATTTCGATTCTGTCCTACCGATAATGACAACCGTCGCACCTTCTTCGGCCATCGTGAGCGCAGCACCGCGACCGATACCGCTTCCACCACCCGTAATAATACAGACTTGTCCTTTTAATTGCATTCTTAACCTCCGTTCGGTAAAACCGGTTTCACCGCCGCTTTCACCTCTTTTGATAGTGATTCCAGTTCATATTGAGCATCCGAGATTTTATCGCGATGCTCATCAAGTGGATAACCACCCTTTCCAGTTTCATTAAAGTAGGCACTTAGTTGGTAACGCTGAAAGATATTCATCCGAGGGTAATCCTCTGTCCATGGACTTGCATCGTGAAGCAGATTTGTTGAAAAGATTGCCACATCGCCCGCCGTCATCGGCAGTGTAATCGAAGTAGGCGGATCGTGCCGCACGGGTAAATTCTCCGGTGTCTGAAACAGAGATTTATGACTGCCAGGAACGAGGCAAAAACCTGTTCCGGGCGGCACATCCACCAAAGCTACCCACGTCGCAATGTGGCTACAATAGATGTGTCCAGCAGCGGCTTGATAATCGTTGTGCGGATTGCGAAACCCCAACGGAAACTTGAAACCACTGTCATCACGATGAAAGTGTTGTGGCGCGTCGTGCTTCGTCATCATTGTGAAATTGCAGTGGAACAGGCGCGGGGCGTTCATTGTTAACCCCGCAACGACCCGGATAATCTCAGAGTTCATCGCAAGATCTTGAAAAAGAGGGTGTCCATATTGGATATGTCCGATGTGTGTTTTGCAAGGTTCTTGTCGTCCACGGTCAAGCGGCGGTGGGATGTCGGTTTCATCGATTGTTAACCAATATTGAAGTACGTTTAGCATCTCTTTAATTTCGTCTTTTGGAATAACATCCCTTAAAACGAGAAACCCATGTAAGTCAAAGTACCACTTCTCTTCTTCTGTTAAAGTAGAATGGATGGTATACATTAATTTCCTTTCTCCGCAATTCCAGAATGTCTTGAGGATACAGATTACCAGAATTCTGCAAAATTTTCAAGATTTCGGAGGCGTAGTTTTTAGTCGTTAGTCATAATTGGGGTTACAAGTCAAAAATTCAAAACGCTTGACAAAAATCTCAAAACGCCTATAATGGACACTATAATCTGGTGGAACTCAGGAGGTCATTCCAGTGTCCTTAAAACAACGCATTCACAATAAAGAACCGATTAAGATTGCCGGTGGTGTGTCTTTCGGCTGCACCCGCGATGAGATGGAAACCGTCCTCAGTCAAGGCGACTACGATTTAATCGGAACCGACCATCAGCACGCAGCCGCGAACGAAGACAAACTCGTTGAATTCTGCAAGATGGCAAACGAATTCGGTATCGGTGTGCAACTTCGTATAAAACACACCCGAAACGCTTACCTGATAGGCAATCTGTTAGATTTAGGTCCGCTTGCCATTGTCGTGCCACAAGTTGAAAAAATCGAAACGGTGGATGAGGCAATTGATGCTTTCTACTATCCACAGAAAGGAAAACGGAGTTGGGGTCCCAGTAGCGGATACGGCATCGACCGGGGCATGGACCGCCTTGAATACGCCGAATGGTGGAACAACACCGGTATCCTCATCTTACAAATTGAGTCTGTTGATGCCGTGATTAACGTCCGAAAATTGGCAAAGCCGGGCGTGGATATGGTAACCTTCGGCGAGAACGACCTGAATTTCAGCATAGAATCGTATCCGAGTTCTCCATTTAAGGACCTCCAAGAGTGCATTGCCCATGTAGAAACTCAGTTGGCAGATACACACGTCAAAGTAGGTGCCGGAAGTTCGCCATCGGGTTCACTGTAGAAACAATTTCTTGATAGCGACAATCTTAAGCGAAGTATCTCTTTTACAAACTTTACCTTACAAAAAAGCCACCAAGGAGCATGATAATGTCAAAACGGATTAAAATCGGGATTATCGGATGTGGTATGATATCTGGCTCACACGTCAACGGCTACCTCGCCCATCCGCAGCACGCTGAAATTGTTGCTGTCTGTGATACGGTGGACGCGAACGTAAAGCGACGACATGCAGAAGTCCTGTCGGGGGCAGCGTCCCGTGCGGAAACCGCAAAAACCGATGCAGAAAAGGCGGAAACCGCAGAAGCACGCGAACAACTGAAAGCTAATGCTGCGCTTTGGTCAGAATATGCCGACAACGGTGTTAAGATCTTCAGCGACTACAATGAGATGATCAAAGAATGCGATTTAGATGCCGTCAGTCTTGCGACACCGCCGTTTGTTCATGAAGGTCCCACCGTTGCAGCCGCGCAGGCGGGAAAACACGTCTTCTGCGAAAAACCGATGGCACGTACAGCGACAGAGGCACGAAATATGCGTGATGCTTGCGACGCAGCGGGTGTTAAACTCGCATACCAGAGCGGCGGTACATGCCTCGATCCCACGAGTTACGCCATCCGAGACTACGTCACCTCTGGCAAACTTGGCGATGTCTACTACGGCAGGCTCACCAGTTACCGCGTCCGCGGCAGACCGAACGTCGATATGTTCGGCTTCGGCAAATGGTTCCTTAATTCCGCCTATAGCGGCGGTGGCACGGTATACGATACAGGTGTCTACGACATCAACCGTTCCATCTATCTGCTCGGTTCTCCACAACCCGCAACCATCAGCGGTATTGCCTATCGCGGCATGCTCCCTGAATATACAGGTGAAGAGATTAACGATGTTGAGGAGCACGTGTCTATCTTTGTCCGATTCACTAACGGGATGTCCTTTACGTATGAACACGGTTGGGCAGGCAACTTGGCAGAACATCCACAGGGAATCTTCATCTTCGGCTCCAAAGGATCATTTAGCGGCAATAAACTCTTCCTTGAAAAAGGGAAATGGGAGACTGACGACCAAGGCAACCGTAGACGCTATCAAGGCAATCTCGTCGAAACACCGTTGGAGCCACCAGATAAGTCCTTTCCCGATAAATTCCGAGATTTCCTTAATGCCTGTAACAGCGACGCGCAACCTGTCAGCAATGGTGATGTCGGGCTGAAAGTTACAGAGATTATGAGTGGTTCACTCTTGTCAGCGAAACTTGGGCGCGAAATCAGCGTAGAAGAACTTTATGAAATAGAAGCACTCCGCACGGAACCCACACCCGGTTGGCCGATTCCATAAGAGGCATCGGTGAATTTAGGCAGCGCCATTTGATGCTCCCATAATTTCGATTTTTCGATCGCGGACGTTCTCTTGTAGAAACAACACGCACTGACAACCGATAACTGGATACCTTTGGAATTTAAGGTTGACAAATACGCCTTTAATCGGGTATCCTTTAATGGGTTGTTGGATGCGCGAAAATAGACATCAGGCAGAAAGCATTACCCTGAAGGAACATGATACGGAGGATTAAATTTGAAGAGTTTTGAGTTTTTTGAACCTACTACCCTTGCAGAGGCATCACGACTGTTCGCGGCGGAACACGCGCAGCTTCTCGCAGGTGGGACAGACCTTGTTATCGGTATGAAGGCACTCACCGAAACACCGCAGTCTGTGATTAGCCTACAGAAAATTCCGGGGTTGACTGGTATCACCACTGAAGCTGATAACAGTATCAGCATCGGGGCAACAACAAAAGTGCGCGAAGTTGAGTTATCCGCAGATATTCAGCAACACCACACTGCATTAGCGGAAGGTGCCTCAGAAATCGGTTCTATCCAAATCCGAAACCTCGCGACTATCGGTGGAAACATCGCACACGCATCCCCCGCAGCAGACACTGTTGCTGGATTGCTTGTCGCTGACGCGCAGGTTGACATCGCAAGCACTGACGGTGAACGAACTGTCCCGATCAACGAACTTTTTACGGGGCCAGGACAAACGGTCTTAACACCGGGCGAGATTATCACACGTTTTCGACTACCGAGTCCTGCGTCTGGTTCCCACTACATCAAACACAAAATCCGAGAAGTAATGGATCTGGCGTTTATTGGTGTCGCCGCTGCTGTCAATCTGGACAACGGAACGATTACAGATGCTCGAATTGGACTGGCAGCCGTTGCCCCGACACCGATTCGCGCAACAGAGGCAGAGGAACTCCTAAAAGGGAACGCACCGACACCAGAACTTCTGGTACAGGCTGGCGAAGCTGCGGCAGCGGCATCCAGTCCGATATCCGATCTACGATGCTCGGCTGAACACCGCAGAGAAATGGTCGATGTCCTTACAAAGCAAACCCTTCAGCAAGCTTTAGAGAGAGCAAGCGGATAAAACAGTATTTCGGCACAGCTCGCAAGCCGAAACTTGCTATTGAAATATATCTAACACGAGGTGAATCTTTATGCCTCGTATTGTCCAAATTAGTCAAGGAGAAAAGATATGGCAAAACTCCCAGTCAGTCTAACGATTAACGGTGATGAACACGATCTACTCATTGAACCACGCAAAACCTTGCTGGCTGTACTTCGCGATACGATCGGTTTGACTGGAACTAAAGAAGGCTGCAGCACTGGGGACTGCGGTGCCTGCACCGTAATCGTTGATGGAAAAGCCGTCACGTCCTGTATGGTACTCGGTGTCACAGCCTCTGAAAAAGAGATTACCACAATCGAAGGTTTAGCCAGTGATGGCGAACTTCATCCTGTCCAACAGGCATTTATTAACACAGGCGGCTATCAGTGCGGTTTCTGTACCCCCGGTTTTATCATGGCATCAAAGGCACTCATTGACGAAAATCCCAATAGGACCGAAGAAGAATTCAGACATGCACTCGGTGGTAATATCTGTCGTTGCACCGGATACACAAAGATTCTGGAAGCAGTCCTGAAAGCAGCGGAAGAGATCCGCACAACGAGATAAAAAAGCAAATTTAGGCACACTCGATTCGGAAATCGAGGCTACAAATATATTATTTTTAACAGGAGAAAACATGGCAAAGACTCATCGTGGAACAGGCATAAGACACCTCTATATTGATCCAAACGGGAACGTCCACCAAGGCGAATATAACAACGGTCGTGGAACCTGTCCAGTTTGTGAACGTACTGGTGTGAAAGTGCTCTACGAACGAGAAGTTGGCGAGGATACCGTAAAAGTCTGTAAAAGATGCAATACTGCTATCGGACGTGGTAAACTCCATCAACTCGTTGCAGATGCACAATAGTTATCAGCAGTCAGCAGTCAGCAGTCAGCAAGAGAACTGCCTCGCAGTGAGAGTTCACCAGAAATCTCTTTGCTGATGACTGATAGCCGACAGCAATGAAGAAAGGAGAATTAGATGTCAGAATATACTGTTGTCGGGCAGACGGTCGCACGCGTTGATGCGGTCGAAAAAGTAACAGGTGCCGCCCAATACGGTGCGGATGTTCATCCACCGGGTATGCTCTACGGCAAGCTCGTCCGTAGTAAACACGCGCACGCCAACATACGTAGCATCGACACCAGCGAAGCCGAAAAACTACCCGGGGTCAGGGCAATTATTACACAAGATGATGTCCCAAGCGGTAGACGCGTCTTCGCGACGGATAAAGTGCTTTACTTAGGCGAACCGCTCGCGGCTGTTGCCGCAACCGATCCCGATATCGCTGAGGAAGCCGCTGAACTCATTAAGATTGATTATGAAGTGCTACCGGTTGTGCAGGACGTTATAGAATCCATCAAACCTTCAGCACCGCGCTTGCATGGTGATGACACGAAAGATGGACCCAATCGGCGAGAAATTAGCGGACAAATCCGAAAACTCTCTCGTGATAAAGAGAACGATCACAGCGATGAAATCAGCAAACTTGAGGCAGAATTAGAGGCGTATCCAGACGAAGTTTATTATAACATCTCCGCTGAAAGCCACACTGAGGCTGGTGATGTTGAAAAAGGGTTCGCAGAATCTGATGTCGTTGTCGAGGATACCTACGTAATCCCGCGGGTTCACCAGACTTACATGGAACCGCATGTCTCTGTTGCCAGTGCGGATTCATCCGGCAAGGTTACTGTCTGGGCATCTACACAGGGTCCATTTGCGATCCGATCCGGTATCGCTGGCACACTCGGCATCCCGTTGACGCAAATCAACGTCATCGGAACAACGATGGGTGGTGGTTTCGGTGGACGTTTTGGGGTTATTATCACGCACGTTCCCGCCGTACTACTTTCACAGAAAACAGGTCGTCCAGTTCGCGTTCAAATGACGCGCGAAGAGGAATTCACTGATGGCAGACCCGCGCCCGGATGCGTTATCAAACTCAAGACGGGTGCTACGAACGATGGTCGTATCCTTGCCCGCGAGGCACTCGCTTTCTGGGATTCTGGCTCCGTTTCTGGTGCCTCTATCGGAAGCACAATTCGGGTACGTGGGGTCTACAAGATTCCGAACCTGAAAATAAGTGCTTACGGTGTTCATACCAACAAATCTGGCACAGCCGCTTATAGGGCACCCGGTGCTCCACAAGCCATCTTCGCAGGCGAATCTCAACTCGACGAGATAGCAGAACGTATCGGTATGGATCCTGTCAAATTCCGCCTGATGAACATGCGCGAAGAAGGCGATACTGTCCCAGCAGGTGGTGAAGAACCTAAAGTCGGCTACAAAGAGACCTTGGAGGCTGTCGCTGATGCTGCTGGATGGTGGGATCGAGAAGCCGGTAAAAACCAAGGTTGGGGTGTCGCGGTCGGTGATTGGACAAACGGTTGTGGTCCTGGTGGTGTCTATGTCTCTGTTCACGAAGACGGAAGCGTCCGTATTTTCCACGGATCAATGGACATTACAGGAACGGATACCGCGATTTCACAAATCATTGCTGAAATTTTGACGGTGCCGTACGAAAGTGTCACAATACGACGCGGCGATACAGATTCCGCTCCCTATTCCACAGGTTCGGGTGGTAGTGTTGTGACGTTCACAATGGGCAATACCGCAAAATTGGCGGCTGAGGACGCTCACCGACGGGTTCTCGAACTCGCCTCAGAACGACTGAATACCAATGTGGATAACCTTGAACTCAAAGATGGCGAGGTTCATATAATTTCCGCGGAGCCACCGAAATCCATTTCATTGGGTGAACTTGCGGCGTATAGTCTCTCTACGACTGGCGGTCCAATTGTCGGAAAAGGTTCTTTCGCACGGCAAGCCAGCACCCCGGCACTCGCGGCACAGATTGCTAAGGTTGAAGTTGAACCGAGTACCGGTAGAACCAGAGTTCTCAAACTCGTCGCCTCACAAGATGTCGGCTTCGCTATCAATCCGATGGCGGTTGAAGGACAAATCGAAGGCGGAACGGTGCAAGGCTACGCATGGGCGATGATGGAAGAGATGCAGTACGACGAAAACGGAAACGTCAATCCGGGTTTCGTTGATTACCGTGTCCCAACCTCCGCGGATCTCCCAACGGTCGAATCTGTTATCGTTGAAGTACCTGCCCCGAACGGACCGTATGGTGCTAAAGGGGTTGGCGAACCGCCTATCACGCCAACGTTAGCGACGATGGCAAACGCCGTCAAAGATGCCATTGGTGTTCGGATTACCGAGTTGCCGATCAAACCAGAGAAGGTTGTCCAAGCGTTGAAGAGCAATGGACATGACGCGTAGTTTTCCACACAACAATGTTTGCGAGGCATTCGTGCCTCGCATTCCAAAACCCTCGTGCCATACTTATTTTTAGAAATAGTAGAACTTACGTATTCCCTCTTAAAGTCCCTGATAAGGGAAATTTAAGGGGTGTTTCTTAAAAATACCGAAATTAATGCTTTTCGCGTAAGTCCTAAGTATAAGTTTGTCAAAAAGGAGAGAGGCACTTCTGCCCTTGACTAAAGTCAAGGTTTCACGCCTAAAATATGATGACACCACTTCTTGAAAAAGCACTCAGCGAAGTTTATAAACTGCCCCCTGAAGAACAGGATATCATTGCTGCTTTAATTCTTGAAGAGTTAGAAGATGAACAGCGATGGGATAAGGCTTTTGCTGAATCACAAGATAAACTCACCCAACTGGCACATAAAGTCCGCGCTGATATTAAGGCTGGACGTGTGAAAAAGATGGGAATTGATGAGTTGTGAATTCATATCTAACAGAGAATTTTCTTACTTGTTTTCGGCTGTTACCTCAAGATGTAAAAACGCAAGCTCGTAAGAATTATCGTCTTTGGAGGCAAAATCCTAATCATCCAAGTCTACGATTCAAGCGAGTGCATACCAGAGAACCAATTTACGCAGTCCGCGTCGGAATTGGGTGGCGTACCTTGGGCTTACGAAAAGATAATGCAATCTATTGGTTCTGGATTGGTCCTCATACAGAATATGATAAATTGCTTCGTCAATTCTGATTTCCAGACCAGGTATTATTTTTCACAGCATACCGGTGTGTGCCGAACCATTTTTCAAAAATAAAAAGTTATGTTTAATGAAATTAGAAATGAACAAGGCGAACGCCTCGACTATACCTTCCACGAAGGCAAAGGCGACAGAATTGTGGTGATCGGACACGGGGTCACCGGCAACAAAGACAGACCCGCACTTATCGCTTTAGCAGAAGGACTTGCTGAAGCCGGTATCTCTGTTTTACGCTTCTCCTTCTCCGGCAACGGTGAATCGGAAGGCGCGTTCACAGATTCCACCATTACCAAAGAGGTTGCAGACCTCGGTAAAGTCATTGACGCACTCAGCGAATATAAAGTCTGCTATGTCGGGCATAGTATGGGCGGTGCAGTCGGTGTACTGCGCGCCGCTACCGATGAACGTATCCAAGTACTCGTCTCGCTCGCGGGGATGGTGCATACAAAAGCGTTTGCAGAACGTGAATTCGGCGATGTTACACCCGACGAAGGTTTCATGTGGGATGAACCCGATTGCCCGCTCTCACAAACATACATGGACGATATGGCAACGATTGACAGCGTCGCAAAGTCCGCCAGTAAATTCGCCGTACCGTGGCTACTGGTTCACGGCTCAGAAGACGATATTGTGCCACCTGAAGATAGCCACGACATCCTCCAGTTCGCAAACGAGCCAACAGAACTCCTTGAACTTCCGGGTGTAGACCACGTCTTCTCTGATGACGGCACCCCTGTCATGGTCGAAAAAGTCGTCGCGTGGATAGACCAAAAACTGTGATTGAACAAAAATGAGTCAAGCACACTTAGCATACAAGCACAGAGTGAATTTGGGGAGCTACTACACGCCACCAGAAATTGTAAATACAGCGTGGGAGATGATCGCGCCCTATGTGAATTCACAGACCACTATCATTGATAGCGCGTGTGGATACGGGGATTTTCTGAAAGATTGTGGGCAGGCTCTCACAATCGGCTGTGATATAGACGGAACGGCAATAGACGTGGCTAAAAAGCACAACGATAAAACGCAATTCTTTCAAACCAATGCTTTATGCAACGTCTCAAGGGAAAAATTCGGTATCTCTCAGCAATCCGATTTGATAGTCGTTGGAAACCCACCCTATAATGATAAAACATCGCTGATTCGACACAATATCAAAGACGTTGATTTTGATATTGATGAAGATATAGCATGTCGAGACTTAGGTATATCGTTTCTCCGTTCCTACAATAAACTCGAAGCAGACGTTATTTGTGTGTTACACCCACTATCCTATTTGATTAAACCGGCCAATTTCAGACTTTTAAAAGAGTTCACTGAAAACTACAGATTGATAGAGGGTCGATTAATTAGCAGTTGGGAGTTTCCTGAATCAGCAAAACACACGCCTTTCCCAATTGTCCTCGCGCTTTACCAGAGAGACACGCAAGGAATGGCGTACAGTTTTATCCGTTCTTTTCGTTTTCGTCCAGAGGGTCGGGGCAATTTTTCTCTCGGTGATTTTGATTATATTAACAATTACATTGATAAATATCCCAAGAAGCGGAATCGACCAACGTATGTGGAAGAAGATGTCCATCGCTCCGAAAATGATAATCCGCTATTTTTCTGGACAATGCGAGACATCAACGCATTAAAAAGGAATCGCACTTTCGTCGAAAGTTATAGCACGAATACGATTGTAATTGACAAGCAGAAATTAGATTATTACGCATACATAGATGTGTTCAAAAGAAACTTGCATAGACTCCCTTTCTATTTCGGGAATTGCGATGTGCTTATAGATGATAACCTGTTCAAACAATACAAATCGGCTTTCATCAGTAATACTGTTAGACATCACCCTTTCCTGAAAAAGCATTTTCAGATAAATCCGATAGAGACACAACAGGCATCCTCTGGATTAGACACGTATTTCAAGCTGTTGTTAGGTGAGCATCATGTTTAGCGATCTTCGGATCGCAATTTTGGAGAATTAAAATTATGTCAACCCCTCGTCTCTCAGTCTCAACGTGGAGTTTGCATCGGCAACTCGGGAAACCCGGATTCACCGGACCCGCGCACGGCATGCAGATTCCGACCGAAACCCACAATAACGGACCCATTTCACTTTTAGAACTCCCCGCACGCGTCGCTGAATTCGGCATTCGGACTCTGGAGATTTGTCATTTTCACCTGCCCTCTGTTGAGCAGTCTTATCTCTCCGAACTCCGAGCCGCACTCACAGACGCTGATGTCGAACTCTTCTCCTTGCTGATTGATGACGGGGACATCACGCACCCATCTGAAGCAGCACGTGACATCGCGTGGATTGAAAAGTGGATTGACATTGCTGGCGAACTCGGTGCGACGTGCGCACGCGTCATCGGTGGCAAGGCAGATCCATCTGCGGAGACCGTGGCACAGAGTCGCGATGTCCTCTCACAACTTACCGAGCGCGCTGACACCGCAGGCATCCGCTTGATGAGCGAGAACTGGTTCTCTATCTTCTCCACCCCCGAAAACGTCAACACCATTTTAAGCGGATTAGACGGTAAGGTAGGGTTATGTCTTGACTTCGGTAACTGGCGTGGCGATACAAAATACGAAGACCTCGCAGCGATCGCTTCGTTAGCAGAGTCGTGCCATACCAAAGCGCATTTCGCTGCACCGCGCGAAATGGACAAAAAGGATTACGTGCAATGCCTTGAACTCACCCAAAAAGCAGGTTTCGCTGGACCGCATACGCTCATCTACGACGGTCCCGGCGACGACGAATGGGAAGGCTTGGCACTGGAACGTGAAGTCGTGAACCCATACCTCAATAATTAAGATTAGGGGGATCTAACGATGGCTTCTAATGCTATTACCACGATTACCCAAATGATGGAGACGCTACCTGAACCACAGCAAAATCAGGTTGTAGAGTATCTGCGCGAATATATTGCAGAATTGCAAGATGAACTTCGTTGGGAGGCTTCCTTCAACAACACGCAAGAGCAACTTATAGAAGCCGCTCGTCGGGCAAAACAAGAAATCGCCGAAGGCAAAGCTGAACCGATGGATTTGGATCGGTTATGAAACCAGTAACATTACGGGTATAAAAATATGTTCACACTCTCACAAACACAACACAATTTAACTATCGCTTGGAATGACCAACAGGTCTTGGGCTACCATTTCCCGGAAGACGGCAACCGACCTTTTTGCCATCCATTGAACTTGCCCGGTGCGCCACCGCTCACTATGAACGAACCCGGCGATCACGTACATCATCAAGGGCTATGGGTCGCCTGGAAAAAGGTCAATGAAGTCAACTTTTGGGAACAACCCGCACCCGGTAGCGATCCGACAGGCTTCGGCAAGATCGTCCATCAACGGATTATCGCACAACGTGCGGATGCTAACAGCGCGAATCTAACAACAGAAAACGCGTGGATCGATTGGCAAGGCACAACGCATCTCACAGAACAACGAGAGATAATCGTCCATTCACCCACAGCAGATGCGATGCAGATTTCTGTGTCGTTGACGCTTCAGCCGAACGCGCGTGAGGTTGTTTTAGATTTACGGCGCGGTGAACCCGGTGCAGACGGCAGATTCTACAGCGGTATGGCAATCCGATTCGACAATAGCATCACACCAGGCAACCTATTGGATGCCGACGGACGCACCGAACCGATCGACATCTTCGGCAAACAGAGCCGTTGGTGTAGTTTCACAACACAACACCCTTCAGACAACGAAACCTACGGAGTCGCTATTGTTGATCATCCCGATAACCCGCGTTATCCGACAACTTGGTGGGTCCGCAATCGAGAGAATTACTGCTTAATCCATCCGTCGCTCGTTTACTACGAACCGCTCCACCTCGCCGCTGACGAAACCTTGAAGTTGCAGTATAGCGTCGTTCTTTACCGTGGCAAACCCAATAAAGCGTTATTTGAGTAGAGCCTCTAACGCTCCAATACACGCCGAAAAGAATAAATTACGCTCATGCCAAAAACAATCCATAAACCCAGTTTTACAGATCAGCTTGAAACTGCCCCCGATGCAACAAGGCGAGACTTCCTTGTCAAAATGGGCAAAGGCGCATTACTCGCGAGTTTGGGCATATTTGGTGCAGGTTGCGAAGCCGTTGACCGAGGGTTGTTGGACAGAGGACTCATGCCTGTTGTCTTGGAAGATCCACAAGCAGCAGGACTTCCAAAGCCAGACATGCTCGTTCATTCGGCGCAACCCTTTAACGGCGAGTTTGCACCGCACCTTCTCAACGATGACGTTACCCCCACAGAACGACATTTCGTCCGCAATAACAGCGGCATTCCAGAACGAGCAGTAAACAAGGATCTCCACGGATGGAGATTGGTTATCGACGGCGAAGTCCATAAAGGACTCGAACTGTCTATGGATGACTTAGAGCGTTTTCCACAGATCACGATGGAAGTTGTATTGGAATGTGCCGGGAACGGGAGAAGCCTATTTATGCCAGAAGTAGGTGGAACGCCATGGCAACGCGGTGCTGTCGCTTGTAGTGAGTGGACTGGCGTACGCTTGCGAGATGTTTTGCAAGCCGCAGGTGTGAAACCGAGTGCTGTCTATACCGGAAACTATGGGGAAGATGTTCCGAATGATGGCAGTGAACCCTTCTCACGCGGCATCCTCATCGAAAAGGCGATGGATAAACATACACTCATCGCTTTGAAGATGAACGGAGAAGTGTTGCCAGCAGCGCATGGATTCCCCGCGAGATTGATTGTCCCGGGATGGATCGGCAGTGCGATGCAGAAATGGCTCAATCGTATCTGGATCAGAGACACGGTTCACGACTCCGAAAAAATGAGCGGGTATGCCTATCGCGTTCCGGCTTATCCAATAGCACCGGGTGATAAACCACCGGTCGAGGATATGCGTATCGCAACGGCGTGGCAGGTAAAATCCCTGATTACCCAACCACAAGCATCTCTCGAATTCAACACTGGCACGCCTATAAAGGTCCGAGGACACGCATGGGCAGGCGAAAACCGAATTGATAAAGTTATGATCTCTGCAGATTTCGGTCTTCAGTGGCAAGAGACCCAGTTAATCCAGCCATCAAACAAATACGCTTGGTCCCATTGGGAAACCGAACTTACGCTTACAAATAGAGGCTATTATGAAATATGGGCACGCGCTTATGACGACACAGGGACGGCGCAGCCCTTCACGCAACCGTGGAATCCTAAAGGCTATCTTGGAAATGTTATTCATAGGGTACCAGTCTCGGTAGTCGCCTAAATTCGCGAGATCTAAGTTTGCACTGTAATGGAGAGGTTTACTTAAGAAACGTCCAAGTAAAACGATTCAAATAGCAACGAAACCGTAGTCCGAAACGAAGTGGAGGGCGGGGCTTGATCAGAAAGCGTCAAAACACAAACCACGTCGTTTAACCGCAAGGAAACTTAAAAATATGAGGCTTGGTGTTATGTCCGACAGCCACGACAATATTCCAAATGTGAAACGTGCTGTCGAACTTTTTAACGAAATCGGTGTGGACCTCGTTGTCCATGCTGGAGACTTTATCGCGCCATTTGCTATTGACCCGTTAGGCGATCTCAATTGTCGCGTTGTGGGTGTATTCGGAAACAATGACGGCGAACGCATTGTCGTTGCGAAACGATTTGAAACCATCGGTGGTGAAGTACACCCTAACCTCGCAAGCACATCGCTGGGCGACAAAGACATTGCCGTGATGCACTACCCTGAACTCGCCATCCCGATTGCCAAAAGCGGGGATTACGACATCGTCGTCTACGGACACACCCATCAGATAGACATCCAAAAGGGAGACGCACTCCTGATCAATCC
>JAGFCB010000085.1 GCA_022394775.1 Candidatus Poribacteria bacterium | reverse complement strand
GGAATTCCGAAAGACATACCTCGTAGATTTAGCAGTTTCACAACGAATCCGTGAGGATATTCCGTTACGCCCAGATGAAGAGAAGTTTCTCTCGGATTACTACATTAGAACAATTCCTTCTACTTTGATACCGTAGAGTTTGCCATGTGCTAATCCTGCTTTTTCAACTTCGTTTCCTTCTGATTGTTTAGCCCCTATAAAAGCATAGAGGGTGTTAACCAAATAATGATATAAGCATTAGCAAGATACCCTCTGAATCTCGCTGCATCATCTTATCTTCAACAATTATAATATTATTGCAAAGTTGTCAATGAAAAATCATCGGATTTTCATTGACTTATCTAAATAAAACCTATATCCTCATTGAAAACAAACAGATTTCCATCGGAGGATATTATGAAGCATTGTCCAAGATGTCAATGGACATCCATCGTCAAAAACGGGTTCGTCGGTGAAAAACAACGCTACAAATGCAAACGCTGTAAATATCAATTCACACGCACAACACCTCGGGGATATCCACCCGCACATAAGAAACTCACTGTTTTGTTATATTGCCACGGTATGTCAATGAACGCCATTTCAAAGCTTTTTCAAGTCTCTACAACTGCTGTGCTGAAATGGATACGAAACTTTGCTAAAAAGCAGGCACCCAAACCCGTTCTTGCACCCGGCACGCCTGTTGTCTTGGAACTTGATGAGATGTGGCATTATATCAAAAACAAGAAAAACAAACTTTGGATATGGAAAGTCCTTGATAGAAACACTGGACACCTCATAGATTGGGAATGTGGTGGACGCAACAAAGAAACTCTCGAGAAACTCACAACTCGCCTTGCTGTGTTAGACGTTCAGGTATTCTATACTGACAAATGGCACGTTTATGAAACCCTATTACCGACTACAAAACATGTTCAGACGAAGGCAGAAACACATCGCATTGAGCGGAATAACTGTCTGATGCGACACTGGTTCGGCAGGTTTAAACGCAAGTCCATTATTGTCTCTAAAAGCGTAGAAATGGTAGACCTAACGATTGCTTTGTTTGCACGGTTCCGTGTCAATGCAGACATGTTTGACATTTTAAATCTCAGCGAAGGACAACAAAATATCATTAGTTAGTTAACACCCTCAACGCACTATCAAGTCTAAAAACTGGGTAAAACAGAAAATGAAAGTTGCACGTATCCATTACAAGATTGCTTGTATCCGTAATGATGCACACCATAAAGCAACTACAGATATTGTCAATAGTGTCTCTACTATCGGTATAGAGACGCTGAAGGTGACTAACATGCTAAAGAACAGGAAGTTAGCAAAGGCACTTTCAG
>JAGFCB010000228.1 GCA_022394775.1 Candidatus Poribacteria bacterium | reverse complement strand
CGCAGTGCTGCTGCGCGAGAACGTTCATTCAGCGCATCGCATTTCCATTCGACACGGCGGTATTTAAGTCTATCAAAAGCCTCATAGAGCATCAGATATATGGCTTCCGTGTTCACGTTTGATCGCTGAGAATTTAGTGAATACCAAATATGTCCGAGTTCCAGTCGTCGCATATCAGAGACGATGTTCAGAAAACTCACCATCCCGACACGCTGCTTCGATTCAAGATGATGGACGGTAAAGAAGAGTGGATCCTCTGATTTGGCTCCCTGCTCAAGCCACTTCTGCATACTGCGTGTGTTATCAAAGGGTCCATAACTCATGTAGGTCCAGATTTGTTCTTTGATATCCGATCCGTGAGAACAGTCGTAGAGATCCGTCACATCGTCTTGTGGATTGACAGGTGATAGCTTAATGAATCTACCTTTGTAGTCCGTCCTTTCAGGTAAACCAACAGGCATAGTAGATTGAACGATATTTCCAACTGGAAGTGACGGTTGGGTCATAGCAATCCTTTTTGTGTTAGTTATCGCGCGCTATCTGCTGACATTCAGAGTGCTGATCGTTTTAGTGCCTCATCGAATTTTTATGTGTGGTGAAGCTTTCTAAGTGCAGGATTTAAACGAAATTCTGCCTCACGTTTTTGAGCCAAGTCTTTCCACGTAGCATCGGACTCAATAAAGTGCCTCAAAACATCTTTGGCACCACAAACAACTGGCGATCCGTGACCGAAACACATAAGATCAAAATCAAAATGTAGCAGCATGCTGAAGGATAAGCGCGCTGTGTCAAGATCCACCAGATATTCAGGCGCGTTAATTCCAACGTTTCCATCCGGAATGCCGCTGTCTTTTCTGCCGCCACTAAGGAGATCACCAATGATGAACGCACCGCCGTGAGATTTTAAGTAGAAACAGACCTCTTCGCGATGCCGAACATCCGGAACACGTACAACCTCGACGAGATCCCAAAGCACATCTCTGTCAGTGAAAGTATCATCAAAAGTAAATTCAGCGTCCTGTACCTGATTTTCATGGATCAAAACCTTACAATCCCATCTTCGTTTGAATTCTGTCAAGCTTCTCTCGTGATAGGCGCAGGTCAACATTAGATGCGTTGGACCGCCGAGTGCGTCAATCTGCTGAATCTGATTTGCTGAAAGTGGGAGCGGATCTATCAATGCTCGGATGCTGTTGCTCTCGTCTTGCACTAAAAAACTATTCCAGTTGTATGCTTGATTCCGTGACGCACCGTGAACTTCCACCCAAGTAAATAGATACGGAGTCAGTTTAGTCAGCATCTCTATCTCTTTTGAGTAGCCCCCAAGTTGTTGCCGCTTTGTCCAGCGGCGATACACTCAAGACCTGCTGCATATCTTGCTGAATTTCATCTTCAGTCAGGACACGGTTATAGATAACAAATTCATCAAGTTTTCCTCCATAGGGCCACGGACCATCCAAGCGATTGCCGAACCAGTGATCTGATTGAGAAACCGGAATTTCGCCTTGCACTTTATAGGTATTATCAAGTTTGCCGTTGATATAAAGCCGAAGTTCCTTGTCAAACTCGTAGACTGCAGCGACGTGCGACCATTTATCGGTGGGAATCTCGTTCTTTGCACTGTTCCATGTCCGTCCACCAGCACCGGGGCATCCCATCCACACCGACGGTTTACCTTGATGGATGCTCAAATAATACGTGTGGGGTCCCGCCTGCCCGCGTACATTGCGATAATCGCCGACGCTTTCTGGGTATACCCATACCTCCATCGTCAAATTCTTGGTAATCGCCAGACTATCAGACGCTGGAGCCGCGACGACCCCTTTCTGAATCTGTTCATCAAACAACACACCTGAATTAATCTTCCCGTCTTTCTCCCATTTGGCATTGGCTTCAAGCGTGCCGTGATTTTTCTTACCGCTCAGGTCTTCAACTTCTTTTCCCTTCCCTGCATCGAACGAGTAGTAAAGGACCATTGCGTCGTCCTGAATTGCTTCGCTCACGAAGGAAAACGTGACAATGAATGCAGCACTCAGAATATAGGAAACTATCCATCTCATTTTATACCTCCATATCAAGATGTCGGTTCAAACGCCCTGAGAAATGCTGAGGTTGTGTCAATATCGATTTTATAGATTTTCCGGCGGGCGACGCACGGAATGGGTGGCTCTATGCGCCGCACATTTGAGAGTTCCCAACAGACATAGTGAGGAATCCACGCTACGCCTTGCGATTCCGCCTCTTCGCGTGTCCAGTCGTGAACGCTTACAATGTCCACGACTGCGCGTGCCAATCCGTTCGGGTCTTCTTGTCCGTCTTCGGTCAGGTAAATTTCATTCTCAACAAGCACGAGATTGAGGAATGGGAGCTCTGGCGGCAGCCACCGTCGTATCTCGACAATCTTTTTTCCAGCAACAATGCGTTGTACGGACGGTGATACTATAGATAGTGCGTTAACTATCAAAATCAGCTACTCCCACGCGTCGTCTGGCGGGTAAATCATGGAACTGCCGCTGCCTGCACCTTTAAAATCGCTCTCAGCGAACCAGTCTTTAACGGTATCCCGCCATTTGATGAAGTGTGGTGCTTTCAGATGCTCTTGGAACGCTGCCTCATCTGTATAAACTTCATAAAGCCAGATACGATTCGGATCGGCACCGTCCTGAATTATATCAAATCTCAGACAGCCGGGTTCATCCGCGACTGAGCCTTTCGCGTCGTCTATCATGGCTTCGATGAATGCTTCTCTATGACCTTCTTTAATCTGAATAGGTGCAATAATAACAAACATACTTTTTCCTCCTATAAATAATCTTCTTTATGGCTTCGGTGTACTGGCACCGAACTTACATTAGCCTATCACAATTGGAGATAGATGTCAATTCGTTTGCCGAAGGTCAAGGACGGCTTCGTAATGTTTGGTTACCTGACCATCGTACTTTGTCTCAATGAGATTGACGATCCCTTCAAAACGCCAACTTGCCGCGTAGCAGCGGGTTGTCTTTCATCACTTCGCCATCGCGATTTTGCGTACCGGATGGCATGTAATGGATCGCCATCGCCCGACGGTCTCGGGGTGAGCGGTTCGGATTCGTTTGATGGAGTGTCATGCAGTGATGTACCATCACGCATCCGGCTTTAACTGGTACGGGTACAGCACGATCCACATCAGCATCCACCTCCAACAACGCTGGCAATTTACCTTTCTCTGACTCAGCACGTCCGTGCGCTGCCAATCCTTCCAGATAACTGCCGGGGATAACGTTCATACAACCGTTCTCCTCGTCAGCATCATCAAGTGCTAACCAGATACTCACAAGATTGGGCGGGACACACTGCCAATATGCGTTGTCCTGATGCCAGTACACTTCGCCGCCGTGATAGGCGGGTTTGTAGAGTGCTTGATCGTGAAATAACTGGATATCGGTTCCGATTAAACTCTCGACGATGTCTAACAGCGGTTCGTGGTAGAGTAGCTTCCGATATTCCTCATCCAAACGCCACATCTCCATAATCTGTAACATCTCTTCTTCACGATCCGCGTCTTCATCGCTTTCCGATTCTCCAACGACTGCGAGGTTACGCAACCCCTCACCGATTGTGCCGCGTCTCTGTGAAAATTGGGCATCGTAATGTTCGCGTAGCACGGTAAGGTGTTCGTCATCAATGACGCGTCCATCGATTTTGAGATAGCCTACGCTTTCAAATTGTTCAACCTCTTGGGACGTAAGTTTCATAACACGACTCCTTATAGTCAATGATAAAATACTTGATTATAGATCTCAATGGTTTTTTCAGATAGATTCATGTCTTTCTGAGCTTTAGATTCACCAAAACATGCATGAATGCTCCCAATATCCATCCTGCGAACAACCAACCTGGCAATACATCAAACATCCATCTCAAATCCCAGTCTCCTCCCTCAAAACCCTCAAAACCTCGAAAGCCACCCATAGGAATCCACCATAAAAGGTGCCTCTAACAAACCACTTTGTGGACTCAAACCAATTTATGGACTTTGCCAGGTGACGTTCAAGAGCACTTGCCAATCTTTCTTCATCTTTTTCTATCGATGAACCATACCAAACTGAACTCCATACAACGCTTAACATCAAACAGAATGACAACATATCAAACATCACTGCTCTCAAATCCCATTCTCTTCCGTTCCAGACGTCCAACAGAACCCAGCAAATCATCCACATCACCCCCGCCACCGCTATAAATACACCGTAACTGCAAACGTTTATCAAAAGCCAATTTATGGACTTTGCTTGAATTAGAGGACGTTCAAGGACCTTCGCCAATCTCTTTTTTTCTTTTTCAAGCCATCTTCGGCGGAAGAACCGTGCCGGGAAATACCACAATGGAAAGGTAATCGCCAATATAGCGAGACTGAAAATGTTCCATAGACACGGAATGATTTGATGGCAACTTGGACACACAAAGCCGAACCAATGCTCAAAAGTGTTGCCTTTTGCCCACAAACGGCTGTCATTCAGTGTTTCACAGTGCGGACAGGGAATGTAAGAGCCTTCCAGTTGAGCTTTATCACTCTTTTTATCAATCAACATGACTTTGGGAAGCCGTTGTCCGAAAAGCAGTTCGTTGAACATTATTACTGGGTTCAATACCCAGTGTAAGACAAGCGGGTGCGGTAGTGCATGTATTTTGAATCTGTTTTTGTCATATTGCATCGGGTTCATCTCCATGTCAAACGGCTGTTTTCTTAAGAAACCTCATACATTTCAGTCAGATTGAGGTCTTCCTGCCTTTCTTCCTTTTACGTTCATCCAATAGATTCAATGAATTCGTCAAAACCTGCACCAATGCTCCCCATATAAAGCCTAATAACAAACAAACTGGCAACATATCAAACAT
>JAGFCB010000324.1 GCA_022394775.1 Candidatus Poribacteria bacterium | reverse complement strand
CAATCTGGAAGAATGTGCTACAAAGACATGCACTATCTAACAGTAAAGGTTACAGAACACTTCTGGACACCTGTCGCCCGCCAAATCAACGGTATGAATGCCTTTTGGCATTCCCCGGGGCTTATATTCTGGAGGATAACCATTTTCTATATACCTGTCGCCTCGCTGGGGCTGTTGGACATTTTTCTTAAAAGTTGATAGACTAATAAAACCGTATATTTTGGCGAAGGTATTGATAATAGTATTGTCTCTGTTACATCTTCAGTGCCAATCACCTGAGACTTCTTCAAAAGGTGCTACCGGTTCAAATGCCTCATTGTAATCCCCACCATTGTGACTGACCTCACATGAGTGGAGCCAATCGCGTAGTTCCTTTCGGGTTTGTCCCATACGTTCCTGCTGTTCATTTACCAAGTTTGTCGTTTCTGCGCGGTCTTTAATCATATCAAAACATAGATCTTCACTGCCATCGTTCGATAAGTTAGTCAAACATTTATAACGGTTGTCCATCATTGCGATGGTGGGTGCGCCAAACATTGAGTCTTTTCCACTGTTGAACCGATAGGGAATAGGAGTGGGGCGTTCAGTCATGGTTCCTTCAATGGTCGGTATTAGACTAATGCCGTCAATCGGACGCTTATCTGGTATTTCATATTGCATGACCTCGGCAATTGTCGGGAAGTAATCCAACGTGCTGCACGGCATTTCCACCACACGTCCAGGATCTGCATGACCTTGCCAGTGTAGAAATGCGGGTACTCCCACGCCACCATCAAACAAGGATCGTTTTCGCCCACGCAAGCCGCCTGTTGATCCTCTGCTGCGACCATTTTTGCCCGTCCTTCCTTCGGGACCGTTGTCTGAACAGAACCAGATCATAGTATTCTGTGACACACCCCATGCAGCCAATGTATGGTGCAATCGTCCTACCTGATCGTCTATGGCAGTAATACAGCCGTAATAGTGCTGTTCATCTTCGCTGTAATCGGAATACATTGCTTGATATTCCGGACCGGCAACGACCGGCGT
>JAGFCB010000297.1 GCA_022394775.1 Candidatus Poribacteria bacterium | reverse complement strand
TGAAGAAACACCGCAACCAAAACCCTGCAGTGGGGCTGCGTAAGTCCTATAATATAGAGGCGAGCAAATTCATAATATTAGATAGGTAAAATGCTACGGGGATTTTAGCTTTTGAACTGAAAACGATAAGGAATACGGAGGCGTTGGCTGACAGCGACTTTACCCTGTTTCGCTGGTGTAAATTGGGACGCTTTGAGTGCCGTAATCGCCGCTTCTTCACATCCTAAACCGCTAACTTCGACGACTTTGACAACTTTGATATTTCTCGCCGTACCATCTACTCCTATTGTTGCTTCAAGAACAACGAGCCCCTGTTTATGGGAAAGACGAGCAGATTCTGGGTAAATCGGGTCAACTTTATGGAAAAACTGGGCGTTTTGTATCGGTTCGTTTAAGAGCTCGCGGACCGATGGGAGTTCGGCAGCGTGTGCATTTGCAACAACAGGGGATATAGATGTCCATTCTGGACGTGAGATCCGTTTAGGCGTAAAGCGTGTTAGCTGTAAAACGTCAGTTGTCTGACGAGACGGCAATCGGTGCTGAAGTGCTCTCCCGCCTTCTATTCCAATTTCTGATGGAGTTGTCTGATGAACGGTAGAAACCGGAAGCGTATCAACAACGGGTTGCGGTTCGTTGTGCTGAACGTGGGCTATTTCCATAAGTGCTTGGATACGCGGCGGTTGTGAGCGAACCATATCTGGTTGTGTCAGTTCCGGTGTCTTGAACCGACGTGGGGTGCGCACAGTTTTTTCGGTCTTCGGGAGCGAAACAAACTCCGCTACAATCGCATCACCGTATTTATCCGCTGACCCGACAATAGACAGTGATACAATCCCTACACCTATCAGGTGAAGACAAATAGATAAAAAGACAGGTTTGTTCAGAAATTGGATAGCCTTGTTCATAATTTAAACACCTGTTTGCTAATTTCACATCGGAGAACTGCGTCTAACACAGTGGTGGCGTATACTTTGACTCTGTTTTACGGACCCAACGCATGTCTACACTGATCATATAGTAGCAAGATTCGTGCCAATCTT
Source organism: Candidatus Poribacteria bacterium (assembly GCA_022394775.1). GTDB lineage: Bacteria > Poribacteria > WGA-4E > WGA-4E > WGA-3G > WGA-3G. Next base: position 2,163 of record JAGFCB010000297.1, on the reverse strand, counting down.
TTCGCGGGAATCTTTAGCGCGCGAAAAAACTTGCAATTTCCCAATATTAATGGTAAAATTTTAGAACGAATGGTCGGATTCATGCAAAATCTCAATGAGGAGGGAAATACCCCATGGAAGTGAGAATTGAATACTGCACCTCTTGAAACTATAAACCACGGGCAGCCAGTTTGGCAGAAGCCCTAAAAGAAAAGTATGGTGCGGAAGTTAAGAACGTTGATCTGATTCCAGGCAGTGGTGGGGCTTTTGAAGTCTCGTTAAACGGTACCTTGCTCTACTCGAAGTTAGAAACCGGGCAGTTTCCAACAACAGAGCAGGTAGCAGCTGCAATAGACGCAGCGTAATTTGATAGAACTTACGCAGCCCCTTTGCAGGCGGGGTTTGAAACCCTGAAGAAACACCCAAGCAAAAACCCCGCAGTGCGTCATACGTCCGTTATCATGGAAAAATGCGTAAGTCCTATTTGGATCACATCTTTGGAGAGGCGGAGGCTACTGCTGTATCACCTCCGCTTCTCTCTTTTAAAAGTTACTCGACAGCAACAATTGCGATTTTCCATTGGTCTGCTTGCTGAGCAAGTGCTTCAGCATCCATAACGAAAGTTCGTCGTGCTTCGACTGCCAGCACATCTGCTTTCACTTGATGCAACATCGCTAACGTCTGCATGCCCACTGTCGGTACATCGATGCGAAAATCGTGATTTTCCGCAGATGCTTTCGCAACTACTACGCCTTTCCTACCTAAACTCCCGCCCCTCTTAATAGTTGCGTCTGTCCCTTCAATGGCTTCAATCGCAAGGACAATCTGATTTTTAACAACAACGGTTTGACCAATATCCATATTTGCGATCTGACGTGCAGTGGTAATACCGAGGTTGATGTCTGCCTGTTGACTGGCAGTCGGTTGTCGTGTTGTTAAAACACCGGGTTGAGGGAGAAGATTACCGAGATATCGGTCTTGAGGGAGAATAGTAAGCCCAACAGATTCGAGGTAAGTGAGGGCTGCGTTGACAATCGCGGCGGGTTTTTCGCGTCGGTTCTGTACTAAAATTTTAATAGTGGTCGTATCAATCTGGAATGGGCGCAGCAGAATATTTTTTTCGACTTTACCGATAATCACGACTTCTTTTACACCTGAGTTAAGAAGTGTTCGGGCAATCTTTTGGATTTGTCCAACGCCGTAAGTATGGATTTCGTGTGCGATGTCAGCAAAGCGTTGTACATCAGACTTTGTGATTTGGATAACAACGGGTTTTCGACCCTGAGCGGCAGCGGCACGAGCTAATAACACTGGAAGTTCGCCAGCACCTGCAATAATCCCTAATTTTTCCATGTTTTTCTGTTACCTTGCGGTTCGTTTGGGCGGGTGTTGCATAAGACGTACCTCTCCGTAAAGGTTCCCTCTATTTTATTACGGGCTTGTGTTTTTGAATAAGTTTTATATTATTTTGCGGTTCGTTTAGGTAGGTTTTGTCTAAGATGTGCCTTTCCGCAGAGGTTTCGTCTATTTCATTACGGACTTACGTTTCTGGTGTTTTCATCAGAAACCCGATCTTGACAGCGGAAAGATCGGAGCAGAAACCCAATATTTAAAAATACCTTAACCATTCAGGGTGCGGTTAGGTTGGCTGAAGCCGATGCCACGTTTGGAGGTTTCAATGAATTTAAGTAGATATTCAACTTCTGGAGTTGTGTCGAGTTCCTCCTTGACTTTGGCAACGGCATGTTTGAGAGGCAGACCAGAGCGGAACAAAATACGGAATGCCTTCTTTAACGCCGCAAGCGTTTCGGGCGTCAGCTGCGACAAAGGGTTGATCCGAGATGTGCGGATGCCAATGCGGTTGAGATCTCGAACCCGCGCCGGTTGTCCAGCGGACAATGCGAACGGTGGAATATCCTGTACAATTTTTGAGAATCCGCCTGCCATTGCCATCTTGCCGACGCGCACATATTGGTGCAATGCAGCGTGTGCGCCCAATCGAACGTCATCCTCAATCACAACATGCCCCGCGAGAGATACAAAGTTTGCCATGATTATTCTATTACCGACGATGGTGTCATGCGCAAGATTAACCCAATTCATTAGGAGGTTATTGTCACCGATGACAGTTGACTCCTCTTCAAATGTTGACCGAGAGATAGAGACGTACTCGCGTAAAATATT
>JAGFCB010000051.1 GCA_022394775.1 Candidatus Poribacteria bacterium | reverse complement strand
GAATTTGCTGAATCAAAAATGCGACAGACTATCTACCGCCCGTTTACAAAAACAGAACTCTTTTTTGACAAGATTCTAATTGACCGTCCTTCACTCTCTGCATTTATATTTCCAACCCCTGAGACGGAATCCGAAAATCGAGTGATTTGTGTGCCAAGTAAGGGCGGACGAACCGATTTTTGGTGTTATTTAGCAAATGTAATCCCGAATTTGACGATAACCTCCATAGATGGAACGCAATGCTTTTCCTTCTACACCTACGACGAAGACGGCGCGAACCGACAAGAAAACATCACCGACTGGGCACTGTCCGAATTCCGAACCCATTACAATGACGATACTATCACCAAATGGGACATCTTCCACTACACCTACGGACTCCTCCATCATCCCGACTACCGCCAGAAATACGAAGCAAACCTCAAACGCGACCTACCACACATCCCCTTCACCCAAGATTTCCGAGGATTCGCAGACGCAGGGGCGCACCTCGCAAATCTCCACGTCACCTACGAATCGCAACCCGAATACGACCTAAAGTTCGTCCAAACCCCGGAAGTGCCCCTCGATTGGCGTGTCGAGAAGATGAAACTCTCAAAAGACAAAACCCAAATCGTCTACAACAAATTCCTAACACTCGACGGCATCCCCCCAAAAGCCTTCGACTACCGACTCGGCAACCGCTCCGCACTGGAGTGGATAATAGACCAATATCGCATCAAAACCGACAAACGCAGCGGCATCGTCAACGACCCGAACCGCGCCGACGATCCGCAGTACATCGTCAAGTTAATCGGAAAAGTCATCACCGTCAGTTTAGAGACGGTGGATATTATTAGCAACTTACCGACACTATAAGTCCCGTAAGACCCCTTCCTCATCTGCTTCACACAATTAACAGAGTAGCCGCGCGCTACACCTTTCCACCCTGTTATTCACGAACCCCACCAGAGCCCCCCACAGCAGTAAATCATCGCCTAACAAAATATTTTTTTCATGAAATGTAACGTTTTGCCAAAAAAATGTGTCTTTATATATAATAGACCTCATAATGCCTTCATATTGTCATAACATAATTATGCCGGCTGTTGGGATCTACTATAATTACTGAAATTTGGATAATCCTTGTTTCGTGGGCGTTGTGTTTCAAAGGAAACCTGTATATTTTTCCGTGAGTTTCACACACGTAAGAAACCGATAGAAAAATCCCACTCCATAGGAGTACTATGTCTATAGAAATCAGTGTATCAAAACCCCGGTGCTCCAGCGGAGTGCTATGTGCCGAAAAGAAGATGCGCTGTCTCTGGAACAAACAGAAAATTGTCCAAAGCTTAGTATAATTACCCCAAGTTGCTACTAACAACATTTTAGACCAGCAGCTCTCGTGTTTCAGAGAAAATGTTGATAATCCAAGCATTTTGTAGCGCAAACTTTTAGTTTGCGGCATCTTGGGCACAATCTAACAAATGACGCGACAAAGTGGCAACTTGCGTTATAATTAGATGAGGGGGGTGCATAAATATGACTCGTAGGGGTTGGGTCTCCCAAACAGAGCCCCCTTCATATACCCAGGTCGACCTGATGCGGGGCATAAATATGACTCGTAGGGGTTGGGTCTCCCAACTCGTAAGGTGAACGGATAGCAGATCTGCCAAAGGGCGAGGGAACCTCGCCCCTACGGTGGTCGCATATCCTAACGTTTTGAATAATGCACCACCCTCAATTAGATATTAGATATTTCAGTGAATGTCAATGCAGCCAAATCTATTCATGAAGAGGAACTCCATGGAAAGAGAAGACGATGTTCAATTGATTCAGACCGTTTTATCAGGAGACGACTCCGCATTTACCTTTTTAATTGAAAAATACCAAAAAAGTGTTCACGCCCTCGTGTGGCGGAAAATCGGTGATTTCCACTATGCAGAAGAAATTACACAAGATGCCTTCCTCCGCGCATATCAAAGCCTTTCAACCTTGAAAAAACCCAGCAGTTTTTCTAAATGGTTGTGTACCATTGCGGAAAATCAGAGTCTGAATTGGCTGCGCAAACACAAACCTGACAAGCAATTGCAATCATTGGAGGACACACCTATGGAAGAAGTCGTGCAATCTGATTATGAGCGGTATGAATCAGAACACCGCGAAGCAAAAGAAACTGAACACCGCCGTAAGATCGTCAAAAAACTTTTAGAAAAATTGCCGGACGGTGAGCAGAAAGTGAT
>JAGFCB010000101.1 GCA_022394775.1 Candidatus Poribacteria bacterium | reverse complement strand
GGATAACCTATCATCGACACGCGTCGAAGTCTGGTCTCTGAGTAGATTGAATTGTTCTGTCGTATCCTCTATAGGTTCTGTGTCGATGTAGTACTCAATTTTTACGATGCGCGTTGTATCCGAAGCTGCTGTGGTCGGGAGCTTCTTTGTCCGCGTATCGCTTGGCATTTCCGCGGGTTCGTTCGCGCCTACAGATTGCGAAAAGAAACAGCAGAGCATCAGAATAAGACAAACCATGGTATTTATAAATGTATTGCAATTTGCACGGACCATAAGTATTTTACCATTTAAAGTCCCCTGATAAGGGACTCTCAGAACGATTGATCTAACCCCCTAAATCCCCCTTATCAGGGGGACTTTAAGAGGAAATGCGTCTGTCCTCAGTAATCTAACCCCCTAAATCCCCTTATCAGGGGGACTTTAAGAGGAAATGCGTCTGTCCTAAATATTTATTAAACTCACGTTAAAATAGGTTTTCGCTTCTCTGTTCGATTTGCGTAGGTCCTGTCCTAAAAGCGTCCCTTTATCCCAACGTCGACACCGTATTCCCCTTTTTCGTTGCTTTCAATTTTAATAGACATATTTTCTCTGAGTTGATATTCCGCACTAATAGAGCGCGCTTCTTCATCAAGGGGCCGGTGAAAATTAAAGGTAAATCCGCCGAGTGCGTGTGAGAATGCGGCGTTCCGCACAAGGAACGTGAAAATATCTTCATGCGAAAGCACTTCAGGTGCGTTGGGAGCACTCAGGACGAACTCTGGGTTTGTTGAGGTGCCCGTAAGCCTTGCATAGATTTCAAGGTCAACAGTGCTCTGATTTCTCGGCAGCACCCCTCGAATACTGTTGGGTGTCCGGAGCGATATATTGAGTTCTGGATCAAATTCGTCGGTGCTTCGGTTGGTAATCCTTGACCCTTCAATGAGTTCAAAAGTCTGTAGAAAGAAAATTTTCCCCCTGAGGATGGAGATGTTTCCATTGAAAACTGGATTTTGAATTCGCCCGATGAGTCTACCGGAACCCGCGATTTCAATGTCTGTGGGTCCCGTAATAGATGAAAGCACACGGAAATTATCGGGGATATTGACCCCGACATCCAGATTTAAATGACGCAAAATAGGGTAATCCAGTGCAACATCCATTTCAGTGACAGAGGCACCTGCAAGCCAATCTCGAACACTTTCCCAATTTTGTTGGTAATCCCCAGTACTTATATTCAGGTCGCCCGTTAGGTACGGGTCATCAAATCCACCCCGTAGATGGAGTTCAGTGAGGTCGGATCCCAGGGTAACTTGGTACTTCCCCGGTTGTTCAAAGACCGCTGCTGAGATGCTGGTGTTTAAATCCAGTGTGGGTGATGTTTCCCATATCCGTCCATCTTCGGGTGTCATGACCTCACCTGCAACTAAAAATTTTCCATCATTCAATATGCCCTCAATCCGCTTAACCGTTGCGCCGCTCTCTGATAGTTGGATGTCGCCTGTTATTTCTTTACCATGAATACTGGCATCAGGAAGTTCAAATCCAATATCTTTGAAACTCACCCGCCCTTCAGCGTGTGGAGTTTCCATCGCCCCTGTTAGTACAACGTAGATTGTGCTTGTCCCCGTCGGGGATCTAAGCCCTGGTACGACAGATGATAAGATGTCAAGATCACTGAGTACAATGTCCACTATCGCATCCATATCGGTTTTTTGGAGTTCCTTCCAGACCGTTTCGGGTGATCGTTGGAGTTCCATGAAAAAAGGGATGAGTTCAAGTTGATAAGGCATCGTCCATGAAAAGGTAAGCAGATTTTCACCAAAATTGACCTCAACATACCGTTTCTTTGAGATTTCCCATTTCCCGTTCTGATACCGAATTCTCCATCGGAGGTCAATAGGCACATCGTGTAAATAGAGTTCAGCGGGTTCAGACTTATGTCGCCGCAAGGTTATTTTTGGATTTTCGCTGGTGCCACTTACCTGTAGGCTTCCAGATAGTGCCCCGGTAACCCGATAAGGCAAGGGCAAAGAAGCAGTTATCGCCGAGACATCGAAATTTTTAAGGCGTAGGGCAGCGTCAAATTCGCCATTCATTGACCATTGACTTCCGGCATCAATGCTGAGTGTTGTTTTCGCGTCTTCAACTGTGTGGACCTTACCGGTGACACCTTCTGGCTTCTCATCTTCAGCGGTAAACGTCTGCCTGACTGAGAAGGGGAACTGGTTTTCAAGGGTAAATGCTTCAGATAAGGTTACTGTGCCAGCGTTAAGTTGTATCTGAATGGGTTGCGGATCTTGGAAATCGTAATCCCGATCCAGTGCCCTGAAGGCGAGGCGAACACTGTCAATTGAAACGTTTGCACTCGAAACAGCCACAATATCCGAGAATAAAGGTATCTCTTGGATTTGTGGAAATGGTGTGTTTTCCCCATTCGTTAGAAAACTATCCAAGGGGATTGTGAGTTCGTTGAGTACAGTGCTTAAGTGTCCTTCAACGGCTTCCAGTGCCTCGGGTGGTACGGCATGCCGAACCGTTGAGCCGAGCGGAAATTTTTCAAGTTTCAATCCTACCAGTTTAAATTTTTTAGGTATTAATCCACTTAATGCCAATTGCCCCTGTTGGAGTGTACAGTAGCCTGAGCCTATGTCAAATCCGAGTTCTGTGAGGTCAATGGTATCTCCACGTGCCTTAAGTTGCATCTTCAGATTCTGGATAGGCTCGTGGAAATTTCGCAATTGAAGTTGTGAAGCCTCAAGCAGGACATCGCCTGCTATATGGGGTTCGCGACTTGTGCCTTGTAGTGCTAAATCTATGTCAACGGTGCCATCTGTTTCCGAAAAGAGCCTGTCAATACCGGGCAAAAAGGCGATCGGCAATTCGCGACCTTGGAATTGTATATCAATCGGTTGCTCCAAAAACCGATCAGACATGTCTATCGCCGTGAATGCCAAGTTGAACGGAATGACTCCCGTAATAGTTGAGATACCCGCCCGATTTTTTAACGCAACCTCGACGACTGTTATGCGTTCATCACCGTATTGGATTTCGCCGTTCCATTCCATCTCGTTGATATATCCGTTCCATTTTGCTGTAATCTCTGGTGCGTCAAAAGTCCCTATGATATTGACGTTGGTTGTTGCTGTCGTTCCAGGTGCCTTGAGTTCTAAAGGAAGATGCGCAGCGAGATTTCCTTGTTCGGATCGAAATTGGAGGGGTGTTGTGTTGGTAGCAGTGTTCCCGTACCCACGAAGGTTGAGTTTATTTATTTCAGCGATTATTGAAACCTGATGTTGATGTATCCCTGTGCCGTGAAGTTTAGCGTGTCCGGAAACGGTGCCGTGCACGGGTGTGGTTTGATCTGACAACAAGGTCAGAAAATCTGAGATCTCCAGCTGCGATGCTGATACATCAATAGCGAACTGCATCGCTTCCGTATTTTCGGTTGAGAACGACGCATCTCCTTGTATCGAGTAGCTGCCACCCCCTATTAAACCGTTTGCTTCCACTGATCGGACGTGCAAGGATTCTGAATTGAGAATAGCATTTGTCCGTAGACGTGCCAGTGTGATAGGATCTGTAAAGGGAACAAGACGCATCGGTTGCTGAGGTGCTGTTTGGGCATTTACGGCAATTGAAGTTTCAGTGACGGTGCCTCCGATGTCCATTGAAACCGCTAACGCGCCCGCTGTTAAATCAGCAACCTTGATGGTGTTTTCAGAAACCGTTGCTATGAATTCTCCGAAAGTTTTGAGTTTCAATTCAGGTGCGTTGAGATTGAGGTTTAGGCGCGAATTATTAATTGCTTCAGGATGAACAGTTATCTCGCCGTCTATATCCACCGCATTCCCGAAGAGTTTCAGCGTGTTTCTTTTCAGGTATATCAAGTTGTCCCGATATTCTACCCCACCACCAGCCTCGCTGATATAAATATCGCCAACTTCTGTTTTTAAATCCAACGTTGGAATTTCCCAGTCCAAAGCCACTATAGGATGTTCAGGTGTACCCGTTGATTTGAGGGTATAACGTCCCGTTCCAGTCTGTAACATGTCACGCGGTAGTCCGAAGACTGGAGCAAATGAGGACAGTGCGAATTTATCTGATTTCGCGTGCAGATCCATCATCTCACTTTTTGCATCATAAGTCCCAGTGAGTTCAATAAAATCGGATTTATCAGCTAATACCCTTAGTGCAAACGCATCAATGGTCCATTTGTCGTCTTTCAGGTGTAGCTGAATCTGTTTAGGGTTTGTGAATACTATTTCACTCTCAGTCGAATTTCCGTAGCGAAGTTGACTGGTATGAACTTCGATATTGACATCGTAGGGATAGACAGGTCTGTCAGATGCGCTGCTTTCGCTCTCATCCGCTGGTGCGAGGGCTGCCACTGTTCCTTTTATTTTCGCACGTCCATCGGCGGTCCCGGTAATAGCCTCAAGTGCGGGGTTCAAGATACGCAGGAACGGTGTAACTTCAAGTGCAGTGCTTTCGACCACAAATTCATAAGGCGTGTCGGGTGCTGTGCTAACATATCCGTGAATCTGACCATCAAACCCGTTTCCCGTAAAATCATAACGATCTGGTTCACCGCTTACGAGTTTTCCGCGTAGGTTCGCGTGCCCGAGTGGATGTTTCGTACCGCGTCCATAGTCTAAAAAGGTTATATCCGTGAAGTCGAGTTGAATCTGAAAATCGGCAGGCTCCGGTTTTTTGAGTGTGCCGACGAACCGGACATCGAATTGTGCTTCAAAGGGGAAGTCGGAGATCTCAGCTGCTTTCGCTATCTCCTCCAAGTGGACAGGTGCGTCGCTTTCGAGCAGGAAGTCAAAGTTGGCGTTAGTATCTACCGAAGCATTGAGGATAACTTTCTGACCACGGGTGGTTATTTCACAGTTAGGAACCGTGATATTATAATCCTCGATTCGCACTGGAAGTGTTATGGGATCAAGATGGACATCCAATGCTTCGGCTTCGGTGACCCTGAAATCGGCACGACCATCAAGGTTGGCGAGCGTTCCCTCTAATTTGAGTTCACCTCTGATTTCACCATTTATTGGATAGTCTGCTCCGACCAATATGTTCCGATAGTGTTGAACATAGACGGGATCTGTAACAATACTGAACACAGCGGGATATTCGTCTTCAATATCCACAACACCGTTAATTGTCGCTCGACTCTCATATTCGGTCAAAGTATCCGCTTTAGTGTTTTTAGTGAGGTATCCGTTTTCAATAAATACCTGTCCCTCTTGATAGCGGAGGTCGCCTGACAACACACCAAGCGGGATGTCGGTGAAACTTGCATTCGGTATTTCCATAAACCCGGTCAGTACACCATTTGCTGACAACTTCGCGGTGTATTCTCCGGTCCCCCCGAAATCGGCGTTGTTAGTGATTTTCGACAGTTCGTCAAAGTTGATGCCAGATATGTGCAGGTCCAAAGTACCTTGCTGCGCCAAAGGAAAGGCACCTGTAACAACAATATCGGTTTCGTCAAGGTTGCCATCGGCTTTCAATGCTCCCGCTGCGATTGTGCAATTGAGCACTGAATTTTCAAATTCCATCTCGTTGAGGATTGTCTCTGTCACCTCCACTCTACTGTTCAACTTGAGTGTTGAGAAGTCTGTACCATCTCCGCTGAATGTAGCGGTCCCTGAAACGAGTCCTGCGCTTTCCGAGAGGTAATCGGGAAGTTGGACAACCATTGATAGGAGCGGTATGAGCTGCATATCTGTAGCATTCCATTGCCCTTCATAGACAATTGGGTGTTGCGTTAGTTGCTGCAGGAGCGTTATTACATCGCCATTGAACTCACTTTGTAATCCGATGCTTCCCGCTCCCGTCAGCGTGCCATCAGCAATCTGTGTACTGAAGGTTCTTAGCGAGAAAGTGAGGGTAGGTTCAGAATTGAGACTGGCATCAATTTTTAGATCTGTCAGTGAAATTTGTCTGTTGTTCTCTGCTTGTGTCGCAGAAAGCGTTGGTGCCTCTACAGAGAGCGTGCCATCTAAGGCGGTATCCGTGCCGGTTATCGTCAAATCCGCTTTTACGATCCCCTCAAGTTCAATATCTTTGCCAAAAAACGCCTCTACATCTGCGATATTTAGTTGTTGTAAATCGAATTTAATTGCCCAAGGTGTTCCGGTTTCTGGATGCGGAAATTCACCCGTAACCGCCAAATTTGAGTCACCAAATTCCAACTGGAATTTGTCCAGTGTATTACGGTTGGCTAAGAGTTGGAAATCGGCTTGAAAATTATCAATTTCGGTTTCGGAACCGTTGAAACTGAGACTGCCACTCCCGATTCGGAGTTCGCCTTTATGCCGCCATGTGTCGAGGGGTCCCTCTACATCAATAGAAACGCCTATAATCTCTATGTGAATGTCGCGTTGCGTATCAATGTAGTCGATGATACCGCTATTACATTCAATACGCTCGACAGCAAAATCGAATTCCGCGGCGTCTTGTGTTGTTTTTCGTGTTTCTTCGGCATCTTGTGTTGTATTTCCCTTAAAAACATGCGCCAGATTAAGGCTGCCATCGGTGTTGGGTTTCGCGCCGATTCGGGGTTTGGTCACCGTCAGTTGCGTTATTTCAAGTTTGCGCGTGAACAACCCGAGCAGGTGATATTGTAGCACAACTTTTTCTGTAGAGATTACCGGCTCGTCGGGTGCGTCGTTTTTGGAAATTGTAATATCGTTGACTGTAACGTTCCCTAAGATGCTGCCTTCTATACCGCCAATGCTCGCCGTATAATCCTCAGTTAGGAGATATTCAATTTCGGTCACAAGTCGTGTTTCTACCCAATTCAGGAATCCATCTGAATGGATGAAGAAAAAGGCACCGCATAGCCCGATGATAAAGAATATTCCGAGGAAAATGGAGATTTTTTTGATTCTTTTTTGCATCTTTTTCGCTATCGGCTATCGGCTATCAGCAGTCAGAGAAGAGGTTATTGATTAACAGAAACCCCTCCTTACTGATGGCTGATGGCTGATGGCTGACGACTCCTAAAAAACTCGTGTGCCTCCGCGACGACCTCGGCAGTTGTCTGTTTGGGTTGCTGGTAACCGCTGAATTCATCTGTTTGCGCATCCAGATCAACTGTAAGCCAAAGTAGATACTCAATATTCCGGATGTCTTTGTGGATTGGTGAATAGGTCAACCCTCTGACTGTGGCTCCGAGTTTGGTAGTAACAAAAGCCCTGAGGTTATCTATTGTTTGAATATGTACCCGTTTATCAGGTACAACGCCCCCTTTTTTCACGTGCGTTTTTCCGGCTTCAAACTGTGGCTTCAGGAGTGCTATAATATCACAATGGCTGTCGGTTGTCGGCTGTCGGTTGTCAGTTAAGAGGTTGTTTGTTAAACCAGAGTCCTCTTGCTGATGGCTGACGACTGACGACTGACAACTATTTTGCTGTGTCAAAACTTTGATGACACTCGGTAGCACCGTCCTCAGAGAGATAAAAGAGACATCAACCACAGCGATAGAAATAAAATTTTCGCTATCGTGTAGGGAGTTTTTGCTTGAGAGTCTTTGCTTGAGGGTCTTTGCTTGGGTATTTCTGCGGATTTCTGCGGATTTCTTCAAGGCACCCTCGCCCCTACTTAGAAGTGTTGGGGTTAAATGTCGGATATTCGTTTTCTCGATCGACTGAACCTGGGGGTGCGTTCGGAGTTTCCACGCGAGTTGCCCGTAACCGACA
>JAGFCB010000067.1 GCA_022394775.1 Candidatus Poribacteria bacterium | reverse complement strand
TTCTCTTCTGGTGAGAGAGTGCTGCGCGGGAAACTGTGCTTGGCACCCCAATTCATATAAGTAACCGGTTCGCCGTTCTGCCAGACCCATTCCGATTCTTTCTCCGCATCGCTGAGTCCGATCCAATACAGATGATTCCCAAAAAGTCCTAAAAGCCACTCCTGCTCTGCTTTGTCGTTAATAGCAACGAGATGTGCCCCTTCAGCAGCGGCAATATCTCGTGCATCTTCCAGGCCTTTGCACGGCATCTTTATGTAACCGTGTCCATTTTCGGGGTTTACAGCCCATACACCTATCTCTGAAAGGGGCCGCATCTGCTTAACAGGGGTATGTGCTCTTTCGAGAATTGCCTCTTTGAGAAAAGGTGTGTGTGTATCCTCAGGCGAGACTGCCTGCCATTCGCCGTCCCAGTCAGAGATTACGTAATCGTTCATCTCAGTGTTAGCACCGTATTCTTGATCTTTTCCCCAGTTGGTATACGTAACAGGTTCATCGCTCGCCCAGACCCACTGTCCCTCTTTTGCGAAATCGCTGAGTCCGATCCAAAAACTATCTGGGTCAAAAACCCCGAGTATCCATGTTTCTTCTGTTTCATCGTTAATGGAGACGAGATAAGCATTTTCTGCAGCCGCAAGGGTCATCGCATCCATTATATCGGAACAATAAATCTTTTTGTAAGCATGTCCATTTATAGGGTTCAGTACCCACACGGGCGGTGGTTCCAGAAATCCTTCTAATATCCTGAATACTTGATTGGGTCTCCATCTGTCTGGCGGAATTGGGTTTTCATCAAGTGTCAGGAGTAGATGAACTTGCGGTTGTCCTTTATGTAAAATAAAGGGCGGTGCTTTCGCGAGATACCCGTGATATGCAACACCAAGCACATAGAATTGAGGTTCACTATCTCTGCTAAGGGGTTCCACGAAGTATCCCGCTGCATCGGTCTGCATTGTGGTTCCTGAACTGCCACCACTGCTTGCGTCAAAGTCTCTGTCTAACAACAGAACATATATATCCGCGTTCACAAGCGGTGTGCCATCGGCGTGGAGGACTCGCGCGCGAATTTGCGGACGGTTATCTGTTTGCACTGTCATAACAACGCTAAAGGAAAATACGATAACCCCGGCGCAAACACCAAGTTTTTGTCTGAAACTTTGAAGATACATAGATGCTCCTTTTTTGAATGTTGGAACAGCAGATCAGAGATAAATCACATTCCGACAATATTATTCTATACGTGCCTTTTCAAGAATTGCCCTCTTTGTGGCACGCCAGAAAAGGTCGCCAGGACCGACAGCGTGCCATTGCCCATCTATAAACGTCATGACAGCATTATCTTTCTCTTCTGGTGAGAGAGTGCTGCGCGGGAAACTGTGCTTGGCACCCCAATTCATATAAGTAACCGGTTCGCCGTTCTGCCAGACCCATTCCGATTCTTTCTCCGCATCGCTGAGTCC
>JAGFCB010000227.1 GCA_022394775.1 Candidatus Poribacteria bacterium | reverse complement strand
ATGTATTCTACAGTTTACAAACTTTTTCGTGCGCCTCGGAATCGTAACTTGAAACGATTGACCTGGATCGCACACGATATTTGGAACTACTTCTTAGGATGGCAACGCACGCGCTATGCCCTTGGGCTGCCATATATGTCGTATAACAAAATGTCTGCTCAGTTCACGATATTGCGTAATGCTCACTGTGAAGTATTCGCACATTGGCGTGAGTTAGACTCTTGGGCGGGACGTCAGATATTGCGGCGTCTTGATGTGGCTTATGACCGATTCTTTAAGAAAAAGGCGAAGCGTCCGCCAAAGTTCCGTTCCTGGCGAAAACCGTACTCATTTACGATGTCGCCCTCTGGCTACGGTTTCTATGGTGATAAGGTTCGGATACACAAGAAACACTATCGCTTTAACCTGAGTCGCCCGATACTGGGTCGTATCAAAACCGTCACGATCAAAGAAGATAGTCTCGGAGACTTCTATATGTCCGTTGTCACAGACCACAGTGTTTCCGAAGTCGCACCCAAGACGGGTAAAGCTGCAGGGTTTGACTTCGGTATCAAAACGATGTTCACCTGTTCGGATGGCACACAATACGAGTCGCCTGAGTTCTATAAAACCTCTATGGAGGATCTATGCGTTGCCCAACGCAAGCATTCACGAAAAGTCAAAGGTAGCCATAATCGTGAACGATCTCGAAAAGACGTAGCACGTGTTCACCGTAAAATCAAGCGTCAGCGCGCGGATCACCATTGGAAACTTGCCAAGCGTTTTGTGCATAAATACGATGCGCTCTGTTTTGAGACCCTCACCTTTGAAGGTATGAAACGGCTCTGGGGACGCAAAGTCTCTGATATTGCGCCTTACGCTTTTCACCAAAAGTTGAAACACCAAGCGTCAAAGCACGGCAAGGAAGTTCACTATATTGATAGATTTGAAGCAACAACCAAGACGTGTAGCCACTGCGGACAACCACAAATGCTGATGGACTTGTCGGTTCGCGAATGGCGGTGTCCGCGTTGTCAAACGCATCACCACAGAGACGTAAACGCTGCGATAAATATACTTAAGGTTGGGGCCTCAACCTTTGGCTTAGAGGGTGTCAGACTTGCGATTGCGAGCGCCCCTCGTAGACTTCAACCGAAGTCGGAACGCCACAATCCGCACCAGAAAGCATGGGATTCACACGTTCAAGAATCCCCCTTGCTTTAGCTGGGGGAGTATGTCAAAATATATTCTGATATAATACGACTGTAGCAGGGAGTAGACACCCCGCACATCCATTCAACAAGGAAAACACCTATGAAAATCTTATCCCCTCGCTGGCGGGGTTTCAAACCTCACCCGCAGTTGAAAATCTTGGTAACCTTTGGTATCTGCGTCCTGATATTCACTGGTTGCACGACTGTTGAGTCCCAAAAGATGCAGGCGGAACGCGATCAGTTGCTCAAAAATTACGAAGACCTCCGCGAGGAAAACAGTGAACTGAAGATAAAAAACAGCATCACCGATACAGTTCTTGGGAAGTGGAAATTTCTAAGCCTTGAAATGGCAGAAAGCGGTGTCACCCAAGAGGTTGCGGAAGCCAAAGCCGCGCTTTACGCCCTTGAACTGAAAAATCTTACACTTGAATTCTTTGAGGAGAAAGGTATTTACCATTACCGAGGCAGGAGGGGTGGGACAGAGGTTTTCGGTCAATGGACTGTGATTACGATTCGGTACGGCGATGAACCGTTTCCGTTCATCCGGTTCATCAAACGCGCCGGTCCAGAGATGGAGCGACTCCTCTTCGCAGCGACTGCGGATGGAAGGGCATTTGGATTGTCGAGCGCGCCGGGTTTTGACACAGCGAGGGATATTAGTATCTCGGTTACGCCTGACAGACTGTATCTTACAATGCACGGTAAGATGCAATCAGGACCCAAGGGCTGGGTACAGAGTGGTGGCGTGCGCTGTTATTTTGAGAGGATTGAAAAATGAAAATATTAACTGCCTTTAGCCTAATAATACTGACAGCTTTCGTGGGTTGCACTTCAGCGGAACACCAGCAGATGCAGAACGAGCGGGAACGACTTCGCGCAGCCTACGAGGATGCCCGAATAAAAAACGACAGACGGACTTCTAAGGACAGGCTTGCGAGCGAAATGTTGGGAACATGGCAGTTCCTTGGTATAGAGGTTTTAGAAAGCGATTTGAGTAATGAAATTGTGCGCGCTGCTATTGCGCTTGATGAATCGAGTCGTAAAAACTTGACGATCCGATTTTTTGAACAGAACGGCATTCGTTTTTACGAGGGTAACAACGGCGGTATTGAGGTCACTGGTGAATTCTCGATCTACGTTGAACGGATCGCTGAGGTTCTATACCCGGAGCTTGGCATGAATCAGAGTTCAGGCATTACGCCTGGGGCGTTTTTATTTGGTGATAGTTCGGCGGGGATATTCAGTGGTTCCCCAGGAGCATCCAATGTCTTAATCTCTGTGGAGGACGATCGACTCTACTTAACATTAGGTGCTGGTGCATCACTGACAATTGAAGGGTGGGCACAGAGCGATGGCATCAGGTATTCTTTCAAGCGGATCAAATAAGACTGTAGGGGCTTTTTCTTCTACGACGGATTTGAAAACTCAAATTACCCGTAGACTTCTAACCCCGAACCTGCTGTCAAGGCACTTGAACCATAAGTGTCAATTTTAGAGACAACAACCGTCTCAAACCCAGGTCCGGTAGGTTCGGTTTTGCGGTGTACTCACCCCGGGGAATGCCACACGGAGAACCTTCATACCCGGTGAATGCCCATAAGGCATTCATACCGTTGATTCTGATTCATGCGACGTGCATTCCTAACCGAACCGGATACTACGCGGAAACTTTGAAGACTTCAAAAACCTCTTCAGTCCTGTAAGGACGCAATGTTTATAGCAGCTTGAACAGACTTATATTAAGGAGGGCGGGAAACATGAAACTGTTAACACTGCTCACTATCTTCGTGTTAGCGTTTATGGGTTGTACCAACTTGCTGAACCAAGAATTACAGCCGGAACGCAAAAGTTCAATCGAGAATTACGAAGATACGCGTATGAAATACCAGCCAGAAAAAATCAAAAGCGAGATAAAGGCACAGCTGGTCGGCAAATGGCAATTTATGGGCATAGAAGTGGAAAAAGGGACTATCAACGCACAAGTGGCAGACCCAACATCAGAAAGGGACCAAACAGCCTCGCTTTCTGATACGAGCACACAAACGCCAACGGCACTTGAATCACCCCAGTCTAACACAGATGAGCGGATATCTGAAAGCGATGGGGTGCAATTGCCGCCGATCACAGTCCACGAGACCAAAGACAACGAAAAAATAGCCGCGGCGAAAGCTGCCTTACTCACCGCCAACCGTAAAAATCTAACCCTTGAGTTTTTTGAGGAGCGTACTTCCTACTATTACCGTGGCGGCAACCGCGGCAGGAATGTCACAGGGCAGATTAGCGTTATCACCTCGCGATTTGGGGATATACCCGTGCCGTTTGTCCAGTTCAGACGGCGTACAGGACCGAAAATGCTTGAGTTTCTATTTACTTCCGATCCTGCAAGACGTGCGTCCGCCAAAAGGAAGCAAGCGTATGCCGAAAATATGCAGAGAGTTGAAGGAGAAAATTTTGTAAATACCAGCGGAAAACGTGGCGAGAAAGCCTCCCCAAAACCGGTTTCCTACAGACCAAGCTCAGCAATCGGGATTGAGGTGACGGACGACCGGCTTTATCTGATTCTACATGGAGATATGGAGTTAACCCCCAAAGGTTGGATGCGAACCGGTGGTTTGCGATGCACCTTTAAACGCATCAAATAAACAGAGATTTTGTTACAAGGTTAGCATTTGCTTTAAAATAGCGGAGAAAATTAAAAATGAAAATGTTAATGGTATTGGGCATTATGGCAATAGCCTTCACGAGTTGTGCGATCTTTACGCCGCAAGAGGCGCAGGAAGAGAGACGGCGTTTGCTCGCGATGCAGGACGCTGCACGCGAGCGACACAACCCGGAAAGAGTTAAACAGGCGGTAAAGGACCTTCTCGTCGGTAAGTGGCAGTATGTTGGATTAGAGGTTGAAGAAGGCAACGTTAATGCGCAGCGGAAAAAACCGGTGTCGCAGCAGGTGGCAGATTCACTGAATACCGTTATCGCAAAACTCCCGAAGAGTGTCGCAGGCGAACAAGCAACACCCCCTAATTCAAACGCTGCTACGCCAGAAAATGGCAAACAGAATTCGGAGGTGAACCGACAGAACCCGCAAGAAGGCACAACGCGCCTACCGCCTATTGAGGTTAGAGATGAGAAATCAAATCAACGGATATTGGGTGCGAAAGCGGCACTCGTTGCGTCTACTCGCAAAAATCTCATACTCGAATTTTCAGAGGATCGCAGTTCTTACTATTACAGCGGTAGCAATCGCGGCACGAATGTCACCGGTCAGTGTTATGTTACCACGAAGCGACACGGAGACGATCCGATGACATTTATCCGTTTTAATCAGCGGACGGGTCCCGAATTGCTTGAATTTCTTTTTGGTTCCGAACCCATAAAACAGATAACTGCGAAGCAAAAACAGAAGCGAGTTGAGATGACACAAAAGTTCAATCGAAAAGGTGCTTTAAAGGCGACATCGCGCACAATATCTTCGATGCCAGGGATTACGGTGACAGATGATACTCTCTCTTTAGTGCTCTACGGGGATATGCAGCTAACGCCGAGAGGTTGGATACGAACCGGAGGATTGAGATGCACTTTCAAACGAATTGAATAGGAGTTTTGTTTTGCGGCTTAGGAGAAACGCATGAAGATTTTTATATCGTTCGGCATCTTGATTTTGACATTTACAGGTTGTGCCTCGGTGGAATACCAGCGGATGCAGAACGAACGCGATGCCCATCGTGAAGTATATGAGGATGCTCGACGAAAAGAAGCCGTCAAGCGCACCCGAGATTTCTTATCCGATGACATGCTCGGTAAATGGGAGTTTCTTGATTTGGTTGTTCAGGAGAAGAATGAAAGCGAAGATATTTTGAGGACGAAAGCTGCGCTCGCCGCATCCAAACTCAAAGGATTCAGATTGCGATTTTGGAAAAGCGGAGCCCTTTACTATTACCGTGTTGAAAACCTGGTTGGTAAGTCTTACGGAACATACGCAACGAGAACTGTCTATAGAGGAGATGAACCACAGATTAAAGGAGATGAGTCGCAGACTGCATCGATTCACTTCTATCCAATCTCTGGTTCACATATATCGGATCGGATATTCAGTTTTACAAAGGGCGTACATAAGCAGATCCTTACCGTTGATGGCGAAGTTTTTACCACGCAGATGGCGACAAAAATCATGGATGTCTCCCTGAAAGAGTCGCAAATGGATTTGACATTAGACCTTGGCATGGTATTAAGTCCCAACGGCTGGCTACGCCGCGGGAATATCCGTTGTTCGTTTCAGCGGATTGAGTAGTTTGTGACAATGTCGAGAAATATACTATAGTTTAGACAATTTTAAGACAGCTAAAGGTTCTCGAATCAAATACTCTCTTTCGTAGCATAGACTGTTAGTCTGTGGCTTTTTTGTAGCATAAACTTTTAGTTTGTGCATCTTTCAAACTCACGTCAGATATGGTTTCTCTTGCAGGTATGCCGGGTTTTTCTACAAGGATCATCCAGATGAGAAACTCACAGAAAAATACATAGACCTTTAAAAAATCAACGCACACGCAACACGAATTGTCCAAAGTTTAGGAGAAATATAGAGAGTTGCTCGAAAACAGGAGAAATATGATGAAAAATATCCGCCTTTTTGTTTTTCTGTGCCTCGGCTTCGGACTGGTATTGAGTCCAGCCCCGCAGATTTGGGCACAAGCACCGACAACCGCAAAAATCGCGTTTGCATCGAATCGAGATGGCAATTGGGAAATTTACCTGATGAACCCGGATGGGAGTCAGCAAAAACGGTTAACGCAAAATAGCGCGAGAGATTCCAGTCCGGTCTGGTCGCCCGATGGAAAACAGATTTTGTTTGTCTCAAATCGGGATGGCGTCAGCGATCTCTATGTGATGGATGCCGACGGCAAGCGCGTCCGTCGAGTATTTAGAAAGTCGGCACGGCGGATGGAACCGACATGGTCACCGAATGGTGAGCGGATCTCATTTCATGCCGAAGAACCCCGATGGAGCATCCAAACGGCTACAATACATGGGGCAGATATGAAACAAGTTGCTTTAGCAGAGTGGCGTGGGGGGAACCCGTCATGGGCTGCTAATGGCAACGAGATAGCGTTTGTTGGGAATGTTGGAGGAACACGCCGAATCCTTATTTTAAAGCTCCGTTCGGGTGGCGTACACACGTTTCTGCCAAAGGAAGCGTCATGGATGTACGCACCAGCATGGTCACCCGATGGCGACAAGCTCGCCTTCGTTTGGTTGAGGTTGGCGTTGGACGCAAAAGAGTCCATTTACGTTGCGAATCGGGATGGCAGCGATTTGAAACCGATCGGTGAACCCGCGTTCCATGTCAACAGTCCCGCATGGTCACCCGACGGTGATAAAATTGTTTATGTTGAAGATGCCAAGAATAACGATGATCGACAAATTGTTGTGGTTGATGTAGAAACTGGTGCGCAAAAACAGCTGACGCATCAAGGTTTGAATATGACCCCTGCTTGGTTCAACCCGAAAAGTTTGCCTGTTACACCACAGTCTCACCTATTGACGACGATTTGGGGAAAAATTAAGGGACAAGACTGATATGACATTAATAATAGATCGTCTGAGGAAACCTTATGAAAATTAAACATTTGTTCGTTCTTTGTTGCTTCAGTTTGATCCTTGCGCCCATCTATGTTGGTCAGATTTGGGCACAAGCACCGACAACCGCAAAAATCGCGTTTGCATCGAATCGTGGTGGGAATTGGGACATTTACATCATGAACCCGGATGGGAGTGAACAGAAGCGGGTAACGCAAAGTAGCGCGGGAGACTACAGTCCGGTCTGGTCTCCGAATGGAGAGCAGATTCTGTTTGTCTCAAATCGGGAGGGTGTATACGATCTCTATGTGATAGATGCCGACGGTCGGCGTGTTCGTCGAGTGTTTAGAAAGTTGGTGCTGAGGATACAACCGACATGGTCATCCGATGGCGAGCGGATAGCGTTTCATACACAGAAACCGCAATGGAAGCCTGAGTGGAACATCCAAACGGCTACGATATATGGGGCAGATGTGCAAGATGTCGCCGAAGTGGTTCAACAAGGTGGTTATCCCTCTTGGTCTCCCGACGGAAACGAGATCGCCTTTGTTGACTATGTTAACGACGCTCGCCGTATCCGTATTATCACGCTTGATTCGGGTAAAGTCCGAACGTTCCTCCCTAAGGAATCGCCGTGGATGGCTACACCGGCGTGGTCCCCGGATGGTAACAGACTTGCTTTTAACTGGTACAAGTGGGGGATAGCGGGTAGACCACCGGCTATCTTCGTTGCGAATCGCGATGGAAGCGGTTTGAAGCGGGTTGTTAAATCTCAATGGCGCGTTTTTGGTCCTGCTTGGTCACCAGAAGGAGATAAACTGGCTTACATAGAACAAGGCGACAACGATAGTTTTCAAATCTTCGTTGTTGATATACGCACTGGGGTGAGAAAACAGTTGACAGACGAAGGTTTAAATACATCTCCTGCTTGGTTTGATCCCAAAAGTTTATCCGTTGCACCACGACCACACCTGCTCACAACAACATGGGGAAAAATCAAAAACCAAAACTAACACATAATGGAGACATCGCTAATGAAAGACATATCTATCTATTTTCGTTCAGGTAGGCGAAGTTACACAAAGTTTGTTATATTTATGTGTATTATCGGTACGTTCCTTTTGTTTGCTCGTATTTCTGCAGTCTGTGCGAAAGC
The DNA here is from genome assembly GCA_022394775.1 of Candidatus Poribacteria bacterium. Taxonomy (GTDB): domain Bacteria; phylum Poribacteria; class WGA-4E; order WGA-4E; family WGA-3G; genus WGA-3G. Next base: position 8,941 of record JAGFCB010000227.1, on the reverse strand, counting down.
ACCGACGAGCGGGAAGATAGTGTTTACATCTACCCGGGACGGCAATTCCGAAATCTATATTATGAATCCTGATGGGAGCGATCCGGTTAACCTGAGTCGTGACAATGCAGAAGATTCCAAACCGATTTGGTCTCCGAATGGAGAACAAATTCTGTTTGTCTCAGATCGAGATGGACCATCTGATTTGTATGTTATGGATTCAGATGGCAGTGGTGTCCGAAAGGTGTTTGGAAGCAGGAGATATAGGTCCAATCCGAGTTGGGCACCGGATGGTAGAAAGATCGCTTACGTAGAGGGGGAGGAGACCGATGCTACTATCTACACGGCGACGATAAGCGGTAGGTTTGTTAATCGGGTGACGGATGGGCTTACACCGAGTTGGTCGTCTGATAGTCGCGAGATAGTTTTTTCTGCTATTAGCATTAACCGCGCGCCTCTCAGTGTTTTTAACTTCAGAAACCGTACCAAAAGGACGCTGCTCTCAAATAAAATGCCGTGGATAATATATCCTGTATGGTCCCCGCGAGGTAACAAAATCGCGTTTTCGCAGATAGATGGAGAATTCAATCAAGGGGTCCTTTCGTGGTCGAAGGCAAATATTTATATTGTGAATCGCGATGGCACGGGGCTTCGTCAGATTGTCAAAGATGAAGCATTGGTCGCTATGGAACCGACATGGTCTCCACATGGCGATGAACTTATTTACACGGATGTAGTCATGCAACCGGATGAGGTATTTTATCAGCTTTTCAAAACGGATATGACCGACAGTAAACCGGTGCAACTTACACATGAAGGCGAAAATTTTAGTGCAGATTGGTTTGACCCGACAGCCTTGGATGTTTCGCCCTTAGAATTGCTAACGACTGTGTGGGGTAGAATCAAGACGAATTAGGGTCGCACCGTCCGTACCTGTCCACGAAGATTGAGCTGCACCTTCCAATTGTTCCAGCGCGGCAACAACACGGTACTCAACGTCGGTTGACGAATACCTTGCTTCCATCGCAACGTAACCAATTTGTGGATCGGATCATATTCTACGTTGAATTTAGCCCCGTTGACGGAAAATTCTCTCGGATATCGCGCCTCAATTTCAGCAATAGTGTCGATGTCTATCTCAGTAAAGACCAAATCCTCCGGCGAAAGAAGTTGCCAGTCTTCGGCGACCTCTACGCCTAAGAGATTGAGCCGTGAAACTAACCATCTGTGCGGCGTTAAATCTGTTGTCTCGGAGGCATTCATATCCGGGTTGAGTGCACAGTGAAGTCTCCAAGCGTTGAGTGCGCGGGTGAGTTGCTCACCAACTTTCGGGAATACGGAACCAGAGAGGATGAGAGATGCCAACGCCTCTTGTAGCAGGTTACCACGCAGTGGTTGGCGTTCGCGTCCGATTTCTCTACCCGCGTATTCGGTTATTACTTCTGCAACAATGTCTTCACCTTCCAGCCGCGGAACAGCGAGTTGAGAAGTTCCGATTCCCGCGTTGACCAGATCGTCAAAAGAACAAGGTATGGCAGTGCGTCCCATCAATTGCACGCGCGTGCCTTTTGCGATGCCGACGGTCTCTAAAATTAAAGCGGCTTGCCTATCTTCCGGTAGGAGAGAATCAGAATCGAGTAAAACCTCTTCCTGTCCATTCCCCCATCCCTTACCTTTCCGTCGCCGAACGTAAGCACAGGTATCCCATTCACGCAAGAGATAAGTAATCAATGCTTTGCGATCGGGCTGTGCAGATGCTTTATCTTTCGTCACAGGCGGTAACTCGAAAAAGTCTCTGAGTTGCGTCGCGATTCTGCGGGATTCAGCGAGCGAAGTTTTATGAAGTTGATGCCGTTTGTTGTCGCCCTGTCGTAGTGTTCGGATTGCTGTCGTAGCGTCGCATCCATCGCGAAAAAGTTCTTTTTGGCGTGCTTCGCGAACCGTGTTCTGTTGTTGCGTTGGCACGCGGTCGATGCGCTGCCATAACGGTGCTGGACGCTCCAACGTCGCAATCAGATCAATCACATCGCGGCGGACGGAAGAGGGTGCTTTTACCAAGAGTCGAGCGTGAAGTGGACTGACCGGTAGAGTGCAGATTTTCGCGCCCTCTGGCGTAAGGGTGCCATCATCGGAGAGAACACCCCAGTCTTTCAGGGCGGTTTGTGCGCGTTCCACAGCGAAGTCGGGAGGGGCATCAAGGAATGTCAAATCTTGGGGACGATAGCCGGTTGCAGCGACGGTAAGGACAAATTGGGTCAAATCCTCCCGTCGAATTTCTGGCGGTGTTTCCTGTTCAAGTTGACCGTGTTCCTCCCAGAGTCTATAGCAAATTCCAGGACCGAGGCGACCTGCGCGCCCGCGGCGTTGTTCGGCTGAGGCTTGCGAGATAGGACACAGCGCAAGCACGATCCGTCGGTTCTGATGGATACGCTGGCGGACTAAACCGGTATCCACAACAGCAGTGATACCCGGAAGCGTGATTGATGTCTCAGCGACGTTGGTTGCAAGAATGACGCGGCGGTGGTCGGAGTGTGTGTTATCAAATGCTTTGTCTTGTGCGTCGGGGGGTAGATCGCCGTGTAGCGGGATAACGTTGAGATGTTGCAGCTTACGGAGCGCGTCATGGCAGGCATTAATTTCACCCTTACCCGGTAGGAACACCAAGATATTCCCGTCGGTTTCTTTGAGTGCTCGCTTAATCCCTTTTTCGACGCGTTCTACTAAATTGTGGGATGTCGGCACCACTGCTCCACCAAGGTATTGCGCTTCAACAGGGTAGACGCGCCCTTCCGCACGTAGCACTTGACCGTCAACAAATCGGGCGAGTTGCTGTGCAGCGATTGTGGCAGACATAATAATGAGCCTTGCGTCGCGTCGTTTCTTTCGGCAGATAGCAAGAAAAAGGTCAGTCTCTACACCGCGTTCGTGGAATTCGTCCAAGATGATGGTGCCATATTGATCTAATTCGGGGCCTGCGGCGTAGCGCAAGGCGACACCGGGCGTAACGAAACGGATCCGGGTAAGTGTATCGGAGCTGACATCCTCGAAACGCACGGTATAACCGACAGAATGTCCCAGCGGTTCGTTGTGTTGTTGTGCTACCCATCGTGCGAGTGAGCGGCATGCGACGCGCCTCGGTTCGACGACAAGCACGGGGGCATCTGATAGCGCAGCGCACCAAGGCGGAATTTGTGTCGATTTTCCGCTGCCGGTTGGTGCTACAATTACGACAGGACCCGTTGTGATTGCGTCGTGAAACGTCGCCTTTAGTTCTGTAATTGGAAGGTTGGTTTCATTCATAGTGAGTATTATAACGCATAGTGGCATTGGTATCAAGAAAGGAGTCGTTCCCAGAGAAGAATCGCCAAACGCTCTTGACATTTCCTAACGTTTCTGATATTATAACCGTTATATTTATGAACACACATTTTGAAGGTAAACTATGCTGTACCAGAAGTTTGTAAAACAGATATATACAAAAATACAAAAGACGCACCGTTTATTTGCTTTAATAGCGTTTGCTGGGTTGTTTTTTTACCAACACTTTGCCTATAGTCAGCAATATGTCGTTGTTGAGAGTGAAAATGGCGATAGATTTACTGGGACTTGGCGCGGTGGCACTGAAACGCACTTTGAAATTGAATACCAAGGACAAATTTTAAGACTTCCCGTGATGGGACATACCATCAGTGCTACATCAGATATAGCACATCTGCCCGATCAGACGGCAGCAAAGTATTTTCGCAATGGACTTATGCTGTTGGAATTGAAGATGCCAGAAGAAGCGATGAATCGTTTTGAAGCTGCGATTGAAGAATTTCCGAGATATCCTGCTGCGCATTATCAACTCGGTTTACTTTATGAGAGAAATGGCGATAAGGTAAACGCATTGGAACGATTCCGTTCTGTGGCGATTCTTGATGCAGCAAATTTTGACCTGGTCCCACATTTTCGGAAGCTTGGGGACGATGCCCTTGCCAACGAGGCTTATGCTGAAGCCGTGGATAGCTATCAACTGATCCTGAACTATTATCCGGAGCACGCGTCTGTCCCCGGTTTGAGTTACATCACCGGATTCCTACTCGTTGAGCAACTGGAAAATGATGATGAGGGATTGCCGCTTCTCGAATCGGCGAGGCAGCAGTACCCGAACATGTCGTCACATGAAAAAGCGTTTTTCCTCATCGGAAAACTGCAAGCGAAAACTGGCGAGTTGGAAACCGCACTCCATACTTTAGAAGGGTTTATGATGCGTTATCCAGTGAGCGAGTGGGTGTATGAAGCACACCTCATCCGTGCTGAAGTCAACTTGAAATTGGGTAAAATAACAGAAGCAGAAAATGAAGCAACCCAAGTTTACAATATGAGTGTAGATGAGAAGATAAGGGAGCGCGCCAAACAGATTCTGGATCAGACCCAATGGACAGTCTACACGCAGGTAGATGGTCTTCCTGACAATCATGTGCAAGCTATTACTGCTGATGGGTCGCGGTTATGGGTGGGTACACCGAACGGCGTGATGTTGTTTGAGACTGCTTTTAATAATTGGATACCGATGTCAGCCGTGCCGCAGCGGATTAACGACGCTACGGAAAAAATTCCGGATGTGAGGGCGATTGCGGCAAACTCGACAGAAGTGTGGGTTGGTACCCGTTCTCAAGGCGCGATTCATTACAATAAGTTAACAGGCGAAACCCGGACCTTCCTGCCTATCGATGAATTCCCTGCTTGGGTTAAGGATATCAAGATGGATGACGCCGATATTTGGTTTGCTACAGATAGTGGTGTTGTTCGCAAGATTCGCGGCACTGTCGATCCGCCCTTCGTTTATACGAGACGACTGAGTTTCATCCCGGCAGATAACATCGAAACATTGTTGCTAACGCCTACGACGCTTTGGGGTGCGTCGGCAGACGGAAATATCGTGACTTTTGATAGGGAAACCGATGAATGGGATTCCTATCGTTCTACTGAAATTCGAGAAGACACGACAGTTGTTGGTTTTGATACTGCAGAAGAGCAGCTGCTGTTTACCTGGTTCAATGCCAATGAAAAATCTAACGGGTATTTTCGAGCGGACTTGGATGGTGGGAATGGAAAATTGACGACGCTTGATGTAGGCATAGAGAATGAGACAGACTTAAGGAACATTTACATCAGAGGCGTCTTGGACGATACGCCAATAGTTATAGAAGAGAACGAGCCGGTGCCTGTAGAAACACCGGAGCCGCCGATATCTGGGTTTTCTCCCGAAATAGAAGGGGCAGAAGAAGTGGAAGTTCCACCAGCACCGCCGCCTACGCCTTTAGTACTGTGGATAGCGACGAACAAATCTTTTTACACGCATCACACACGTCCTGATGAATGGGTGGACACAACGACCCCGCGAATAGTGTCTGGTGAATTAATAATACATGCACTCATTGTAGCAAACGATAGGGCATGGGTAGCGACGAACAACGGTTTAGCAGCGAAGAACATCCGATGAAACCTGTTCGCGAATAGGCACGGACTTGAAAATCATGCAACCGACATCCACAAAATTTATTACGCGCTGGGCGGGTGCCGAACCTACCAAAATTAAAGATGAATTGGTTGTCGAAGAACCCCTTGAGATCCGGGTCGGGCAACAGAGTTTAATCGTTGTGATGCGGACGCCGGGACAGGATTTTGAACTCGCGGCGGGTTTCCTTTATACAGAGAGCCTCATAACTTCCGGTGATGACATTGAAGTGATTGCGTACTGCGATGAAGAGGTCTCTGAAAGCCAAGACGCTGGTATATCATCATTCGAGAACATCATCAACGTTCAACTCAGGGAAGAATTGGATTTTGACGTGCACTCTGGATGGCAGCGCAATTTTCACGCGAATACGAGTTGTGGGCTCTGTGGTAAGATGACGATTGAATCTGTTAGGCAGCAGGTGGCACCACTGAATTCGGGGTTCCGAGTAAGTCAAGCAATCCTCTATGAACTCAATGATCGGTTAAGAGAAGCACAATCCGTTTTTGAAAGAACAGGTGGTCTCCACGCCGCTGGGTTGTTTGATGAGACGGGTCAGCTGCTGATCGTCAGAGAGGACATCGGCAGACACAACGCTGTTGATAAGGTTATCGGGCAAGCGTTACTCTCTGACATGACACCACTTGAACGGCATATTTTGATGGTGAGTGGGCGCGCCAGTTTTGAGATTGCCCAGAAGGCACTCTTTGCTCGTATCCCGATTGTCGTTGCTGTTTCTGCCGCGTCTACGCTGGCTGTTGACCTCGCAGCGGAAGGAAACCTGACTTTAATCGGTTTCATGCGCGGGCAGCGTATGGCGGTCTATAGTTGTCCTGAGCGGATTGGCAACGAGTCGTGAGAAATGAAAAGGAGTGGGTACACTTTTTTTACTATCTTTTTCAGATGCCGCGTCTCTACTATAATAAATCAAACTTAGAAGGAGCGAAATTGTCATGGTAGAATTTATGTTGAGCGGCATCCAAAGTCTTGTTAATTTCCTGTTTTTAATAGTTGTTATCGGCACTTTAGGGGTTTCATGGCTGTATGCGTCTCGGTTAAAAAAGCAGTACGGTGCGGACTTTCCGTGGAACAAAACAGCAGTGATTGTAGGGATCGAAGTTCTTCTCTGGATCGGGTTTAACATTTTTTTGGAATTTTTCAAAGCGTATTGGTTACCAATTTCCATTATCGCGATTATTGTTATGGTGTTTATCTCGCGAAAGAAACGGAAATATGTCTGAATACAGTCGAACGGAGGCGCGCTGAAGCAACACGCCTCGCCAAAACCAACCTAAGGAGAGATTGATATGCCTCGGACAGGGAGAGCCGTGGTCGCGTGCGGCAAGGATTTTGAGATTCGTGAATACCCGGTTCCCGAACCTGAACCTAACACCCTGCTGCTCCGTCAAGAGTTAGCGGGGATCTGTGGAACGGATTTGCATAACTGGCAGAACGGTTTCCAACAAGAAGTCTTGTTGGGACATGAAAACGTCGGCATTATTGAGGTGCTCGGTGAAGGTGTCGAAACCGATTATGTAGGCAAACCGGTGAAAGAGGGCGACCGGGTTATTTTTGCACCGGGAACGAACTACGGTGCTTACGGGTTCCAGTGGAACCCCGATGAAGCACCCCATTTTCGCGGTGGGTTTGCGGATTATATGTATCTCAACTATCCGAATACCTGTTTTATAAAGACGGATGCTTCTCCTGAGGTTGCGGTGTTGACAGAGCCTTTCACTGTTGGTGTTCATGCGGCAATGCGGGGTGAGATCAAACTCGGTGATACTGTTGTCGTGCAAGGTTCTGGTGCTATTGGTCTTGTAACGCTTGCGTGCGCGAAATTGAGCGGTGCTGCGAAGGTGATTATGGTAGGTGGTCCTGCTGGACGATTGGAACTCGCGAAACGGCTCGGCGCGGATGTAACGATTGATATTGAAGAGGTTACTTCTGTTGATGGCCGGACGGAACTCGTGAAAGCTGAAACGCCGCGCGGGGAAGGTGCGGACGTTGTCTTTGAATGTGCAGGATTTCTCCCCGCGACGCCAGAAGGATTAGGTTACACACGGCGCAGTGGCACTTTTGTTGAGGTCGGCCATTTCGTGGATATGGGATCAATCGACTTCAATATTAACCAGTTACTGATGCGCAAAAACCTTCGGGTTGAAGCAATTTGGGGAAGCAGTTATGAACACTTCGTTCGAGGTTTACCGCTTCTTGAACAGAGTGGATTGCCATTTGCTGACATGATTAGTCATCAACTGCCACTTTCACAGGTCGAAGACGGTTTTAAAGCGCTTGATGGCGGCTATCGTATTAACGGCGAGACAGCCATTAAAATAGCAGTTCGGGCTGACGAATAGACAAATCTGGTTGTATATACGCTTTTTTAAGCGCACACATTGCGTGCTGATTGGCGCGCTTATAGGAGGCATTATTGATGTCAAAAACATATCGCATTGGCTTCGCGTCCCTCGTGCATGACCATGTCTGGGGTGAATTGCGGCACTGGAAAGCGCATCCGAACGTTGAAATCGTCGCTGCGGGCGATGTCAATGCGGAGTTACGTACACAATTTAATAACGAAACGGGTGTTGATAATATCTATAACTCTTGGCAAGAGATGATAGAGAAAGAAGAATTGGACATCGTCCAAGCGTCAGCCGAAAATAACGCCGGTGTTGATATTGTTGAGGCTGCAGCCGCAAAGGGTGTCCACGTCGTCTCCGAAAAACCGATGGCGGCGCGTCTTTCACAAGCGGATCAGATGCTTGCTGCCGCTGAAAATGCTGGTACTTTACTGATGGTGAACTGGCCCACGGCGTGGAGTCCAGCACTTAACACAGCGATGAATCTCATCCAGGACGGTGCTATCGGTGATGTGTTCTACTTTAAGTGGCGTTCTGCACACAACGGACCGAAAGAAATCGGATGCTCTCGCTATTTCTACGAATGGCTCTACGATGAAGAGAAAAATGGTGCCGGTGCGTTGATGGATTACTGCTGTTATTGTGCCGATATGTGTGCCTATCTTCTTGGGCTCCCGCAACAGGTCACAGCTTTCCGTGGGACTTTCGTCAAAGACTATCCGATTCCTGATGATAACGCTGTCATCGTCATGAAATATGGTAACGCCTTTGGAATCACAGAAGCGTCTTGGACGCAAAAGGTCGGCTATGTTACACCGAACCCAGTGGTTTATGGCACTGAGGGTGCGTTGATGGTAAGCGGCAACGAAGTACATCTTCATCCGGCAGGCAAAGATGCAGAAGTGGTAACACCTGAGTCGCTGCCAGAAGGACACCGCAATGCGGCAGAATACTTTATTCACTGTTTAGAGACAGGCGCGCCTATTGAAGGCTTGTGTAGTCCTAAAGTGAGTCGGGATGCCCAAGAAATCCTGGAAGCAGGCTTGGTATCATCGGATAGTGGTCAGGTCGTCAACTTACCGATGTCTTAGAT
>JAGFCB010000001.1 GCA_022394775.1 Candidatus Poribacteria bacterium | reverse complement strand
CTGTTTGGATTGGTCTTGCTATATTCAATTTTTCGTGGTAACATATATGCCATGCGAAATGACAGTTTATCGAATACTTACGATACCCATACCACTGTTCTCTCAAACGAGGCGGTAGCGGAGGCACATTATCTGTTACGTTGCGAGTGCCCCGAAATTGCTCAGTACGCGCGTCCAGGGCAGTTCATTCATGTGATGATTTCGCAAGATACGGGTCTGTTGCTCCGCCGACCTTTCACAATCTATACGGTGGAAGGACGTGAGATAACAATGCTCTATCAAATTATTGGTGAAGGGACAAAGCGGTTGTCGGAAATGCCGAAAGACACACCGTTACATGTACTCGGACCCCTCGGTAATACTTTTGATTTTACTGTAAAACCTGAACCTGCAATCCTTGTCGGCGGCGGTGCCGGTATTGCTTCACTCATGTTGTTGGCTGTGGCATTGCGTAGGAACGGTATACACACCCTTGGGTTGGTAGGCGCGCAACATAGCGCACGACTTCTAAGTGTAACGGATTTAGAATCTATTGATATTACGGTGCATATAGCCACAGACGATGGAAGCGTTGGGCATCACGGGTATGTCACTGACATCCTTGCCGATCTACTTGAGAATACCGATTGGCAACGTCCGACGGTTTATGCATGTGGTCCACACGGGATGCTTTCTGCTGTCGCGAAAATAACTGCTGATTTCGAGGTGCCAACGCAAATCGCCATGGAAAATCGTATGGGGTGTGCGATGGGCGTGTGTCTCGGTTGTGTCTGCCCTGTTCGTATTGACACAGATGCTATTGCGTACCAACGTGTTTGTACTGAGGGACCGGTCTTTAATGCTTTTGATATTGCATGGGATATTTAGAGGCAGATAAAAAGAAGCAATACACACTGATAATAAAATTATGTTAAAACGAAAATAAACAGTCAACTACCCAAGTCTGAAGACTTGGGCTTGTGAACATCCGTAGCCACACGGGGACCCACAAGTTAAACTGTTTTCTAGAGTAAAATATCGAGTATCTCGTGGTGGCACACGCACAGATGGTATGGATGCTCCCCAAGTCTATACCCACTCTGATACGCGATCTCGAAGGGGCAACATATAACCCGAAAGGGAACTTACGATGAACTTCGTTCCTGTTAAAAGTAAAGATGGCGAAAAACTCATGCCAACGACACCCACGCGCGCAGGCATGATGATCAAATGTGGAGACGCTACACCGTATTGGGATCATGGGATGTTCTGTATCCGACTCAACAGAGAGCCATCCAAACGATTCAAACAAGAGATTGTTGTCGGTGTAGACCCCGGTAGTAAGAAAGAAGGATTTACAGTAAAGTCTGAATCACATACTTACTTGAATATTCAAGCAGACGCTCATAATGGCGTTGGTAAGAAAGTTGAGAAACGCAGAAGCCTTCGCAGAGGCAGACGTTCTCGGAAATGTCCGAACCGAAAGAACAGAACCAACCGTCTGGCTAACAAGGCGCGTATGCCTGCGGGGACACGTGCGAGATGGCGTTGGAAGTTGAGGCTATTAGATTGGTTGTCAAAACTATATCCTGTGTCGCATGTATGTGTAGAGGATATTAGAGCAAGAACTAAGCAGCATGAAAAGAAATGGAACACCTCTTTTTCGCCACTTGAAGTCGGTAAACACTGGTTCTATGCTGAAATAGAGAAGCGTTGGCAATTATTGACCCTTCAAGGGTGGGAAACCAAAAAGATACGTGATAGATTGGGTCTGAAGAAATCCTCTAAGAAACTTTCAGAAACATTTGACGCCCACTGTGTAGATAGTTGGTGTTTAGCCTATCATAGTGTTGGGGCTGTTTCTGTCCCTGACAATACAGACTTGATGTGTGTTTCCCCGATACCTATTGCCAGACGGGAACTTCACAGGCAGAACTCTCAAAAAGGAGGTAAACGTCCACGTTATGGTGGAACAACTCAGAATGGATTGGTAAAAAACACGCTCGTCAAGCATATCAAACATGGCTTGACGCGTATCAGTGGTTTTGGAAGGTGCGGTATTTCTCTCTACGATTTAGGGGGCACTCGTCTTTGTCAAAACGCTAAACCTTCAGATTTCAAAGTGCTAAGACGCTTGAACTTTACTTACAGGAACGGGTTTTCCTCCCAAGTCTGAAGACTTGGGTTTCCAACCCGAAGATTAGATGAATACAACATTTTATACCGAATTGACGACCAATAGCCTCCAAGGTAAAGTTCTCTCCGATGCTTACTGTGAAGAGATACTAACTGGATCGGATGTGGAATTACTACCGCTATTGGATGCTGCGTATCAAGTGCGCAAAACCTACTTCGAAAATGAGGTGCAGCTGCACATCCTCAACAATGCCCAAAACGGTTACTGCCCAGAGGATTGTGGCTATTGCGCGCAGGCAAGTTCAGCAACTACGGACATTGAGGCTTATCCCTTAAAGCCCGATGCTGAGATTCTGGAAGAAGCGAAACGCGCTTATGAATCTGGTGCCTATCGCTACTGTCTTGTAATGAGTGGACGCGGGCCCTCGGGGAATCGGGTTGCCCATCTTGCCGAACTCATTCAGACTGTGAAAGCGCGCTATCCGATCGAAGTGTGTCTCTCTGCCGGACTAATTGATATGGAATCCGCTCATCTCTTGAAAACAGCCGGATTAGATAGGTTGAACCATAACTTGAATACTTCCGAGGCGCACTATCCGAATATCTGTAGCACACACACGTATCAGGATAGAATGGAGACATTACAAGCGGCACAAAGGGTCGGACTGGCGTGTTGTTCAGGTGTAATCGTTGGGATGGGAGAAGGAACGGATGATTTGATTAAGGTGGCGAAAGCACTCCGACAACTTGAAGTCGCCTCACTTCCTGTCAACTTTTTCTTACCGATAGCCGGTACGCAGCTGTCTGAGTTTGACACGGAAACCCAGCGGAGTGTCCCTACTACTTTAACTCCAGAGTATTGTCTCCGGGTCCTGTGTCTGTACCGATTCTTAAATCCACGAGTGGAAATACGGGTCGCTGCAGGCCGAGAGCACCATTTACGAAGTATGGAAGTGATGGCACTCTATCCAGCAAATTCGATGTTTATTGATGGTTATCTAAATGCTGAAGGATCGGCAGCATCACGAACACTTGAAATGATTAGGGATGCGGGGTTCACAGTCAAGGCAAACGATGAGGACATTGAACGACTCAATCAGGAAGAAGTAGAAAAGAGAGATGTGCTGCTCAAAGAGCTTAAGGTGCTTCGACCGCGCATGGCATCCAAGCAGAACCAAGTTAAACCAAGCGTTGACTGATGCCAAAGAATCGCCCCGCCTTACTCGCGAATTCCAAGGAACTTCAAACGGACAAGTTGATATAAAGTGAATCAGTTTCTGGATAGTAGTTGCGTTTCATGGCTTGAATCTTAGATCATTACGCAATTTGTGTCAGACCGCCCATATACGGTTGTAGTACTGCAGGGATGCGGACTGTGCCATCTGAGTTCTGATACGTTTCAAGGATCGCGATGACAATGCGTGGCAATGCCGTTCCAGACGCATTAAGCGTGTGAACGAACTCTGGCTTTGCACCGGCTTCCGGACGGTAGCGGATATTCGCGCGACGTGCCTGGAAAGCCTCAAAATTACTACAGGAGGAGACCTCTAAAAACCGCTGTCGGGCAGGTGCCCACACCTCTATGTCATAGCATTTCGCTGCAGCGAAACCGAGCTCCACTGTGCAATGTTGCACAACGCGGTAAGGCAAACCGAGTGCCTGCAGAACGCTCTCAGCATTTTCCAATAGCGCCTCATGCTCGGCATAAGAAGTTTCAGGGGTGGTGAACTTCACCATCTCTACTTTGTCAAATTGATGGATGCGTTGTAAGCCTCGTGTGTCCTTGCCATAAGCACCTGCTTCACGTCGGAAACAGGGTGTATAAGCGGTATAGTAGATAGGTAAATCATCACCGGAAAGGATCTCATCAGCGAAAAGGTTCGTCACAGGAACTTCAGCGGTTGGAATAAGAAACAGATCGCTGTCGGGGTTCTCTTCGTCACGATCACAGCGGTACATATCTGCCTCAAATTTAGGGAGCTGCCCGGTCCCAGTCATCGTAGGACGGTTGGCAAGAAACGGCGGTGAGACTTCGGTATAGCCGTGTTGCGTGGTGTGTAAATCAAGCATGAATTGAATCAGCGCACGTTCTAACCGCGCCCCTAAACCTTTGAAAAGCACAAAATTGCTTCCTGCGACCTTAGCCCCACGTTGAAAATCAACGATATCCAGCTGTTCAGCGATTTCCCAGTGCGGTTTCAGTTCAAAATCAAAACTCGGCGATTCACCCCACGCCTTGATTTCGATGTTATCGTCTTCACTAGTACCGACAGGTGTGCTTACCTCTGGCATATTCGGAATCGTCAGCAGGATAGCATCTACCTCAGCTTTTATATCATTGTCTTCAGCGGTAAGTTCCTTGATTTTTTGGGACAATTCCCGCATCTCAGCGATGGTTTCTGTCGCGTCCTGTTTTGCCTTTTTGCGCTCAGCAATCTGTTGTGAGACTTGGTTTTGATGCGCTTTCAAAGATTGGGTATGCGTTAAGTTCTCACGCCAACGTGTATCCAGTTCTACTAACCGATCCAGGTCGGCTTCAGTATGTCGATCAGCCAACATCTGACGCACAGTTTCGGTGTTTTCACGAATAAATTTAAGGTCAATCACGGCAGTGCCGATCCTCCATTTTTTAGATTTAAGATTGTCCGTTTAGCGTTCGGTACGCCAACTATATTGCTGCCAATAATCCTGATTGTCAAGTTCTTGAAGGTGTCGTTCTATCTGTATTACAACCCGTGTGTCGGTTGTGAGTTCTAAGACTTTCTGGAAATCAGATTCCGCTTCTTGCATCCGCCCCAAAAAGCCTTTTGTTTCTCCTCGGATTTTGTAATCTGTGATGCTGTTGGAATTCTGTCGGATTCTCTCAGTTATCCCAGCAATTCCTTCCTCATAAAAGTTGAGCATGCCTATTGCCTCCTCCGGCAATTCCTTGATCTCAGCGAGGAGGCACTCAGGATCGCCCTGTTTTATTAGCCTGAGCGCTGCGTCAAAATCGACAATCGCATCTTTATATCGATCTAAATCGTATTTCACAAGTCCACGTCTGTAGTAGGCATGAAGCCGTTCACGGAAATCTAAATCTAAATTTAACCGTATCGCTTCATCAAAATCTGCAATGGCAGCACGTCGTGCTTTATGGCGAGCAGCAAGCCCAGACTCGCGTCGTGCTAAGTAGTCCTTTAAACATCCGCGATAGAAATAGGCTTCGGCAAAATCTGGGTTAAGCCGGATAGCCTCATCATAATCTGTAATAGCAGACGGATCTTGCCTTTTTGCCTTCGCTCGATTGAAATAGGGATCAGCAGAATCTGGGTTAAGCCGGATAGCTGCATCGTATTCAGTAAGCGTTGGCGTGTCAGATCGTCTTGCGGTTTGCATCGTTTACGCCTCCATGCTCAGTGCCGTTAGCACAGATCGTGAGAGTAAATAATAGGGAAGGCTATTCTGTAACGAAAAAGCCACAGCATTGCAAAACACAAGCTGTGGCTAATTCGGTGTAAAACGGGCCCGACGGGACTTGAACCCGCGACCTCCTGCGTGACAGGCAGGCGCGCTAAACCAACTGCGCCACGAGCCCATAAAATTTTCAATCTCGCAATCGAGCGACTTTTCGTTAAGCGAAAGTCACCGCAAGTAGGCGGGACAGGACTTGAACCTGTGACCTACAGCTTGTAAGGCTGTCGCTCTAGCCACCTGAGCTACCCGCCCAAAATGAGTGCTTGATATTTCAATCTCGCAATCGAACGACTTTTCGTTAAGCGAAAGTCACCGCAAGTAGGCGGGACAGGACTTGAACCTGTGACCTACAGCAAGAACATTATTAAGTATACCACACGGCTTGGTGTTTGTCAAGAAAAAATTGCTTTTTTCGGAAAAAGAAATAAAAAACAAGGCTTACGAAAATAATTGTCAGGTATTGTTCGCAAATTGCTCCGAATTGTAGACCAAATTTTGCGCTGGTCCTAATACTCTTTTGGTTCGTCGTTGCCTCGATACGGTCGTGTGCCACGGACAAGTACTCTCCGAGGATTGTCTTCCCATGTCAGTTCATCCGCGCTGTGGTAACCGAGCGTCATACTCATCCGCGTGCCGTCAGTGTGATTAATACCAGCCGAGTGGATTATCATGCTATCAATAGCGAGTAAACCACCTGCTGGCATCGGTAGCGGGATCGCTTGGTTCGCGGCGATCTCCTGAAGCGCGTCGTCTTGTAAATTGGCAAAAGCGGGCAGATGGTGTGATCCAGGGACAACCCGTGTGCAACCGTTCTCCAGGTTTGTGTCCTCCAAATAGACCAAGACAGTCGCTATTGTCCGGGACCAATGACGGACATCACGATGTAATGCAAGCGAATGGCTCGAACCCGCGTCTCGGAGATAGACATGATTGTGCCGGTTTAGTACAAATTCTATGTCTACGCCCAATAATGATTCCAACGGGTTGAGAATTTCATCAGATGTAATCGTTTCGCGGAAGATGCCGCCGCGTTCCCAGATCGCGGAGATTCGGATGATTCTACCATCTTGTCTTACCACAGGTTCGACAGTTTCTGCCATATCCTTCAACACCGCTGCCTTCAATGCCTCTACATGATCGGTGGAAAGTTGGGTCGGAAATTTGATGAAGCCGTTGTGACGAAACAGCTGGATTTCTTGCGGAGTCAGTTCCATCGGTTCCTTCCATTGCATTTATGGTGAAATCAATAATTAAGTGAATATATGGATCAAGGTGGGGAAACCTCACACACGCACAAACGAACAGTTTGTAGTACAAAAGAGCGGATTCCACAACTTTTTTAGGCAAAAAGGAATGTCTGCTTATCTATTGGATTTACCATAGAATCAATTGTGAAGTGTCAGTATAGCATAGATTATAGCGCTGGTCAACAGAGAAACGTGGTTGTTTAGAGCTATTCAGTTTTCTTTACTCTGGTTTTTCATCGCGGTATCTTTCTTATAGGAACAACTGGAATCCCGTGTTCCTGTGAAGAAGCAACCCGACTTTGGAGAATTTTGTTATTCACAACTGATAACTGAACTGCTATAAATCACAAGCAGATGCTGCCCAAACAGCACAATTTAGTAACGAAAAATATAGATATTTCGTTTTATTCTATGGCATAGAAAAGAAATGAAAAACAAACATCGTGTAAGAGGGGAAAAACTATGAAAATGTATTGTTCCTGTCTGCTGGGACTCTCTCTGGCAATATTGGCTGGGTGTATGGGCACATCAGGTTATAAAGAGGTTTCGTTATATGAAGCTGCTTCACAGCGCCATCATGCGTATGCAACGGGTAAAACGCCCGCTACTGCTATGGAATGGCGTGCCCTTATTTCAGAGTTTCAAAAGGTTATTGATGCGGATGTCCAAGGTCCGTCAGCAGATGACGCACAATACGCAATCGCTTCAAGCTGGATATGGGGTATCAAGGTTGGGGACACCGAAGCCCCACAACAGGCGATTAAAGCATTCCGAAGGCTGGTTCACACCTACCCTAACTCGGAATATGTGCCGCTTGCCCACTACTGGTTAGGACGTTGCTATGACTATATTGGCGACAATCATCAGGCTATCATACAATACCAATTGGTGGAGAGCCGTTATGCAAATTCTGAAGTATCGGACGCTGCTAAGTTAGAATTAGCGCGCGCCTATACGCAGCAAGGTTACGACAAACGTGCTGAAACATCCTATGGGGGTCTTGCGGATTCTTCAACAAATCAGAAAATCGGTACGACTGCCACCAATGAACTACAAGCACTCAAGCCCCACCAAAAATCGGCTATGCCGCGTTCTGAAAACAGGGTTCAAACGCAACCACAACATCAACCTAATCTCAGTAAACGTCCGAGTCCACCTAAAACCATCACTGTCCAAAAGCAACCGCAGCACCCACCTAACCAACAATTTCAACAGCCAAAACCTACAACACCGGCTTCAGTCCCTAAACCCTTAACACCAAAGTCACTGACCCGTGAATTTGGATTGACTGCGAAAACGATTGTCATTGATCCCGGACACGGTGGCAAAGACCCAGGGGCTTTAGGTAGTGGTTCTCTTCAGGAAAAAGGAGTTGTTCTGAGTATCTCGCACAAACTTCGTGAGATTTTAACCGAAAAAGGTTATACTGTACTCATGACCCGCGATACCAACCGTTTTATTCCGCTAAAAAAACGCACCGAATTCGCAACACAACACAAGGCAGATCTTTTTTTAAGTATCCATGCCAACTCCACCACGAGTTCAAAAGCGAATGGGATTGAAACCTATTACCTGAATGTTAACAGTAAAGATAGTACCTCCGAAAAGATCGCAGCGCGAGAAAATATGAACTCCGGCTACAGTATCCAAGAACTGGAAACGTTGTTGAAAGGTTTAATACAGGAGAGCAAAAGTGAAGACAGTAAGCGTTTAGCGAAGCACGTGCAGCAGTCATTGGTGGCAGCCACTGGCGCGATTGACCGCGGGGTGAAACATGCGCGTTTTGTTGTTCTAATAGGAACAAAGGTGCCTGCGATACTCATTGAAGCCGGGTTCTTGACAAATCCGGTGGAAGGACGGAAACTCGCGACATCCGCGTATCAGCATAAAATTGCCACTGCTATTGCCCAAGGCGTTGATAGTTTTTTGGGGAAAACAGGCGAATCACCTTTTGTTAGCACTGGAGGTCCAAAACTTGCGGCTAAGCGTGTTGAGGAGAGTAGATGATGTTTTTGAACAGACATACACGTGAACGGCTATCGTACACAATAACAAGAACCCTTTCCGTGTGTATATTGCTCTGGTGTATTATTGGTGGGTTTCCTCTTGCCGAAGCACAGCAAGCAGAGATTACTATTGTTGTTCCATCAGCGGCATCGCGAGTATCTGAGGGAGATGTCCAATATGCGCGTTCTGTTGCTAAAAGATTCAACCGAATGCTTAACGGTATCGGATTAACTGCTGTCACCCTCGAAGAGGCATCCCTTTCCGAAGCGCGACTCAAATCCCAACGTTTGATTGTTCTTCCCCTAAACCCTGTGATTACAGCGAAAACTACGAATTTATTGAAAAGTTTCGTAGCAAGTGGTGGTAAACTGTTCGTAACCTATACTTTACCGGATACAGTGGCACCGCTTCTCGGTTTGCGACAAATAAATTGGCTGAAACAAGAGGCACCTGGGCATTTTGCTTCGATTCAGTTGAACGCGCCTGATATACTTGATATGCCAGCATCTATCAGACAGGCTTCTTGGAACATTACAGTGGCAGAACCGATAACAGCCGGGACGAAGATTATCGGATACTGGCACAATGCAAAGGGAGAGTCTACGGGTTTACCCGCGCTCTCTGTCGGAAAAACTGGAATCTTCTTCAGCCATATTTTTCTTCCAGACGACACCCAGCGCAAAATGCAGATGCTCGCTGCGCTCTTAGGGCATATCGTGCCAGAATTTCGGCAGACGTTTGCCAAACGGGCGATAGCGACGATGACAACTGTTGGACATACAAAGGATCTTGAGGCGTTAAGGCAATTTGTCCAACAGAGCGGTATATCTGAAGCAAGCCAAGCTTTAAAAACAGGCGAAGATTTAATGAGACAGGCACACACTGCGTATGATGATAAAGTTTACAATACGACGATAACTACAGCCCGCGCATGCAGAGCGGCATTTTCAAAAGCGTATTTCCTATCGCACGTAAGTATTGAAACTGAGGGACGCGCGGTATGGAATCACTCTGGACTTGGTGCCTATCCGGGAGATTGGGACCGATCCGCCCAGGAATTAGCGGCAGCAGGTGTGAACCTGATTCTTCCAAACATGGCGTGGGCAGGTGTGGCACATTATCCGAGTAAAATCTTACCACAAAGCAAAAAGTTTACGCAGTACGGCGATCAACTTGCGCAATGCGTTACGGCGGCACATAAGCACGGTTTAGAGGTTCATGTCTGGAAAATCACGTGGAATTTGGAAGGCGCGCCGAAAGAATTCGTCGAAAAAATGCGGGAAGCGGGACGTACGCAAGTCTCTGCAACTGGACAAGCACTCAATTGGCTTTGTCCTTCGCATCCAAAAAATGTGCTGTTGGAGTTGGAGAGTGCCCTTGAAATCGTAGCGAACTACGATGTAGATGGCATCCATCTGGATTATATTCGCTATCCGGGGAGCCACGCGTGTTACTGTGAAGGGTGCCGTAAGCGGTTCGTGCTCGCGACGCGACTGCAAATTGATGAATGGCCCGCTGCTGTTTTGCCAAAAGCGGGTATGTATAACGAAACGTATACGGAGTGGCGGGTACAACAGATTACACGTTTGGTGCGTTTGCTCCACAAACGGCTGCGCGAGGCTGACCCTGACATCAAACTTTCTGCTGCGGTTTTCGGCTGGTATCCGGGGTGTATCACTACGATCGGACAGGATTGGATTGCGTGGGCAAAAGCGGGTTATATCGATTTCGTGTGTCCAATGAACTATACGGAAGATACCAGCTATTTCACGGAACTGTTAGTCAACCAACTCGCGCTGATGCCTAAGAACGTTGCGATTTATCCGGGTATCGGTGCGACTGCTTCTAATTCACTACTGACACCGGATGCAGTCGTTGAGCAGATTTACCTTGCGCGTGAATTAGGGGCTTCGGGGTGGACAATTTTTGACTATTCTCTTGACATTTCTGAGGCTGTGTTACCCGCACTTGCGATAGGTGTTGCTAAGCACAAAGCAGAATCGCCGCATTGACAAGCACGTTTACTTTTGTTTGGTGTCGGGGTTGTGGAATATTTCATAACTGTAAGATGTTCTAAATACAGGTTGTAGGCACTCTCTGCTTTACAGAAGATTAAAGGAGATATTTTAATTAATGGCACAAAGACCAAATATTCTATTTTTGATGAGTGATGAACATAGTCCGCACGCTATGGGGTATGAAGGTAATTCTATTGTCCAAACACCGAATCTTGATCAACTCGCAGCGTCTGGCACCTATTTTGAGAGTGCATACTGCCAAGTCCCGCTCTGCACACCCTCCCGGATGTGTATGCTAACGGGACAATACGCGCACCGATGCTCAGCATGGAATAACGGGTCGATTCTGTTTCCTGAACATCTCACAATGCCTGCGCATTTCGCACAGCACGGCTACGCAACCGCACTTGTCGGGAAGATGCACTTCGGTGGGAAAGAGCAGAACAACGGTTTTCAGTCTCGACCTTACGGGGATCTACGCGGCTATGCTGGACACCAAACGGACCCACTGAATCCACCATCTCGCATACGACAACGGACACGCTTGGCAGGCGTTACCGAAATCCCGACCAGTCTTCTGCAAGAGCGGGTTATTAACGAAGAGACCCTTGAATACTTGAGATCGCAGCCTTCGGAGCAGCCATGGTTTCTGCTTGCGAGTTATAGCCGTCCACACTTTCCGCTCACAGCCCCGAAACGGCTCCTTGATAAATATTGGCCCGATAATGTAGATATGCCGAATATTCCACCGGGACACTTAGAACAGACCCATCCGTTCGCGAAAGGGTTGCGCGATAATTTCAAGACGGAAGAGATTCCGGACGAAGAAGCCCGAAAAGCGAGAGCGGCTTATTATGCTTGTTGCGAATTCTTAGATGAAACTGTTGGCGATCTACTGGCACTCTTAGAACGCGACGGTTTTTTGGATAATACGATCATCGTTTATACGACTGATCATGGTGAGATGGCAGGCGAACACGGACAGTGGTGGAAATCGAGTTACTATGAAGCTGCAGCACGCGTGCCGTTAATCGTGTGGGATCGGCAGCTGCAACAATCACACGGGGCACGCGTAACAGCACCTGTCGAATTAAACGACCTGTTCCCGACTTTATGTGCCAGAGCCGGCATCCCTATTCCCGAAGGTTTGGATGGCGATGATCTAAAGAATCTGATGTCGGGTGACGCTGAAGGTTGGCGCGACACCGCGATCACTGAATACTGGGCAAATCAGACGACGGGACCGATGCGGATGCTCCGAACCCCTCGCTATAAATATGTCGCTTTTCCTGAACATGAATCCATCCTCTTCGATTTAGAAACAGACCCAAATGAATTTGAGAACCTCGCTGGACAAGTAGCGTATCGGGAATTAGAGACATCTCTCCATGAACAACTCATGAGTGGTTTCTCGTGGGAATCTGTCGCTGAACAGATGGCGGTAGATAAAGTACGCAGCCAAGATTTCAAAGAACCGTGGGGGCAAGGTACTCCGAATCAGTATACATTACCGGATGGTCGTGTTGTAGATGCTGAGACCTGCCTTTATCGTCCTTCATTAAGAGACGAAGACTGATATTGCTGTCAGGGAGCACTTGGAACCAATAACCATCAGAAGCGAGATCTGAGGAAATTTGGCTGTCAGCCGAAACCGCTGTTAGAATAGGGCTATTTATGGTGAAATCAATAATTAAGTGAACAAATGGATCGATCTGGGAACCTCACACACGCCACAAACTAACAGTTTGTGGTACGAAAGCGCGGGTTCCGCAACTTGTTTAGGCAAAAAGGAATGTCTACTTATCTATTGGATTTACCATAGTTTTCAGCGTTTTGATTCCATTTCGGCCGGAAGATCGCGAGCAAAGCTCGCTCCTACTGAGGCTTACTGCGATTTGACGTTCGATCTTAGGGAGAGCTAAATGCCTTATTGTTAGAAAATGAGATAGTTTGGTGAGGCTTGAAGTACGTCGATTTCATATTGGAGAGCACAGATCGAAAAAACCACAATTACCCCCAATGTTGCTAAATACGCGCCAGACACCCGATTTTGACGATGAAAAAATCGGAGCGGAACCCCAATTATTAAAAACTCAAAAGATCCGATTTCTTGCTATTCTCGTAGGATTGCTTTTGGTAGGGGCACTGTGTGCAATCACACCCTACAATAACTATTATCTACAAAATACCAAGATTGCAGGCAATCATCTTCCTGTGGGTTCAATTTTCGGGCTGCTCATTCTGGTGTTCCTTGTCAATGTGCCGTTGCGTAAGTTGATGGGGAACGGACGTTTTGCCTTCTCCGCACCCGAATTGACTGTTATTTGGATGATGCTAATCGTGGCGGTAGGTATTCCGTCGATGGGGTTGTTGCAATTTCTGCTGCCGTCCCTTGTCGCGCTCCGATACTTCGCAACGACGGAAAACGATTGGTCCGAAACGCTGCACCCACATATCCCTGAGTGGATCGTTATCACGGAGCCGCGGGCTGTAACGGATTTTTATGAAGGCATTTCTCCGGGTGAGGGGGTCCCGTGGCTAATCTGGATCAAGCCGTTGCTCATCTGGGGACTTTTCGTCCTTGTCTTCTATTTCACAACGCTCTGCCTCTCCACAATCCTCCGAAAGCAGTGGGTGGAACGTGAACGGTTTTCGTTTCCGCTAATTCAGATTCCGATCCAACTCGCTGCAGAACCAGCACGCGGGACACTTCTCAATTCCTTTTTCAAAAGCAGACTCCTTTGGGCAGGAATGGCACTGCCGGTAGTGTTGCACCTGATTAACGGATTGCATGCACATTTTCCGAAGGTGCCAGAGATTCCACTTATTTATAACATTTATACCGTCTTTACTGAAAAGCCGTGGCATACACTCGGATGGTGGCCCGCGATGCGGTTCGTCATCTATTTTTCTGTTATCGGGATCGCCTCTTTACTCACGCTTGAGGTTTCATTCAGCCTCTGGTTCTTCTACCTTTTTTTCAAACTCCAATATATCATCATGAATGCGATCGGGCTTAGCATCGGTCCGTGGATTAGTTGTAGTCGTCAGGTGATGGGCGGATATCTCGTCTTTGTTCCAGCAGTTTTCTGGATAGGGCGCGAGCATATTGTGACGATTTTTAGGAAGACATTTGGTTTGGGACACGCAAGGACAAGCAGTTCTACTCTGGTTGGACAACCGATAGACGATTCCAACGAACCCGTCTCATATCGTATCGCACTGCTCGGGTTTCTCTTCGGATTTGTCACTTTGGTGATATTTTTAGTTGTCGCAGGCATAACAACATGGGTTGCTGTCGTGACGCTGCTCTCCATCTTTATTACGTCTGTTGTGTTATCTTGGATGGTCGTCAACGGCGGTTTGTTGCTTGTGCAAGCCCCTTTTTTTCCATCAGAATACATTGATATTACTTTGGGGTCCAATGCATTAGGGCATCAGAGTCTCGCGATTCTGAGTTTCCAACGCACGTTTCTACGCGATTGGGGTGAGTTCATGATGCCGAACTTCCTGCACAGTTTCAAAGCAGCGGATGAGGTGAAACTTGCCCGTCGGCGGGTTGTACCGATTTTGGGCATCGCAATTGTTGTCGCAATTCTCATCTCGGTTTACGCCTCGTTGACGCTGATTTATGGCAAGGGTGCCTTATTTCTGCAGAGTTGGTCCTTCGTTGTGGCACCACGGAACTATTTCCAACGCATGAGCAGTCTCATCCAATTTCCTATCGAGACGAAGTGGGATGAGGTTTACAGTATGATTGCTGGTGCAGGATTTACAGGCTTCATGCTCTGGATGCGACAGCACTTCGTTTGGTGGTCCCTGCATCCGATCGGTTATC
This sequence comes from Candidatus Poribacteria bacterium, assembly GCA_022394775.1. Classification (GTDB taxonomy): domain Bacteria; phylum Poribacteria; class WGA-4E; order WGA-4E; family WGA-3G; genus WGA-3G. The sequence continues at coordinate 3,780 of JAGFCB010000001.1, read as the reverse complement.
TTCTTGGGGCAACGTATCCGCCATTTCACCTCTGGTCATCGATTCTGATTGGGTGGTTCATTAAATACATGGCACTTAAGTTCGGCGGTGCGTCGACGTATCGAAAGATTCGCCCCGTCGCCTTCGGCTTGATTTTCGGTGAGTATGTGATGGTAGCGTTATGGATGATCGTCGGGCTGTTCACAGGCATCGGTTATTTCGCATTGCCATCATAGGGTCAAGCGGGTCGGTGGAATCCATTGGGTTCTGAATCACATTATCAGGTATAGGAAATAGCCCCTATTTTTCTGTGATTTTTCTGAAATTATGCACCTTTTTCGCTGAAAAATTGTGTCACTAATAATAGGGTTTACACAAAGCGCAATAATGTAAATCGTATTTGGAGTTTTTGCAAGTGCTAAAATCCAATGCGAAGAAAGTATTTCTTCAAGTACGCCGCAGAATTGCGCGCCTACCAACCGAAAGCTGAAGCTATCCCACCCGTTACTGAGAAGAGGGACGACTTTTGAGAAACGGACGTATTTCTAAGGTATATCTGTTTTATCGCTTATTTGTGTAAGTCCTATGAAAGCGGCATCGGGGTTGGAAACCCCTCCTACTGTGGATGTTAATGCTGATGGTGTTGCAAATATTCTGGATTTATAGTGAATCCTAAAAATAAATAGACATATTTGTAGCATAAACTTTTAGTTTGTGCTGGTCTGAATGCGCGTTATGGGCATTCAGACTGTTTGAGAGTGCCAATTATAGTAAATCCTATAATTATTTGCACATACGATAACCCGTAGGGGCTGGGTTACCCAGCCCCTACGGTGGGAAGAACTGTAAACTTATTTTCGGATTTTACTATAATTACCCAAGTTGCTACCTATATGATTTTAGACCCACGGGGACCGTTTTTCAGCAAGCAGCATTCATTTTTCTCAGAAATTCGGGGTGTTCCGTGTTATTTTGGGCGCGAAGAGGCACAGGAAACCAACAGTCTATGCTACAAAGTGGCAACTTGGGTTATTGTTGTGCAGTTTTCATTTCGATTCTATATCGTGGAGGCAAAGTTGAATGAAACGTCGTAAATTTTTATTTTTGGAACTGATTTTTTTCCTCATCGTCTGTTCGCTGGCTCAGGCAGCGGATTGGATGCCGGATGTGCACTTAGAGCAGGCTGTCCGTGAAGAACTCGACATCCCTGATGAGATACCGATACATCCTGGAGACATAGCAGAATTACATAACCTTTTCTTAATAGAAATAGAACACGGTATCAGGAGTTTACAAGGACTTGAGTATGCCGTAAATCTTAGAGTCTTGGTTGTTGACAGAAGTGAAGTTTCAGATTTAGCACCACTTGCGGGACTTGAGAACTTAGAAGCCTTATCTGTTGTTAAAAGTGAAGTTTCAGATTTAGCACCGCTTGCGGGGCTTGAGAACTTACGGGTCTTAAAGTTGTATGAAAATCGCATTTCGGATATTGCGCCCCTCGCAGGACTGGTGAATTTAGAAAGGTTGGAATTGCACGACAATCAGATTTCAGACCTCACACCCCTCACAGGACTGGTGAATTTAGAAGTATTGCAATTGCACTACAATCAAATTTCAGACATAACCCGAATAAGAAGTCTAACCAAACTGGAGCGGTTGACAATAATAGGCAATCCTATTGACTATACACAACTGGGAAATCTCCCCGCAGAATTGCGGCCGTGCCGGGTGGATGCCTCCGGGTATAAAGCCCCTATTGCAGAACGTATCCAAAACATATCATATCCTTCTATCGGGGTGAGAGACTATATACTTGCGGAGCGTGGTCAAGACACTCTGGAAATTTTTACGAGGTTTGACTTGGTTTTTGGAGCTCTCCCTTTAACTCCCCTTAGAGAATGGACAACAAGATGGCTAACAGCATATGGATTGCCGCCTGTCGTCAGAAACTTATCCACACGTGTGGGACGCATAGATGAAGTGAGAGAGATGCATACCGAAGTACTGCGTTTAAACCCGAATATGATTTTACTTATAGGTCTGGATTTTCAGAACGGACTTTTTGAAAGATATGGTGAAGATTGGGCAGGTTGGCTTCGAGACAAAGATGGAAATCGTCTAACATCAAGTTGGCGCACGTATACCGGCGAAGAAGAGATGGATAATCTTATCGACTTCACGAAGCCTATCGTCATAGAACAAATTGTGCAACAGGCAAAAGCGATTAGCAAGTGCGGACTCTACGATGGAATATGGCTTGACCACTGGGGTGAAGGAAAGAGGCTACAGGGAATCTATACCGCAGAAGAAGAGTATAAGGCGAAGGACACAATCCTCCAACGCATCCGAGAAGTTGTCCCCGATGACTTTTTTATTCTCGTTAACAACAACCGCCGTAAACTGCAGCACCGCTGGGCACCTTATGTCAACGGTATCTACATGGAATCAGGACGTGATTTTTTGGAGACTAGGCCGGGTGTACCTGACGGCTATACCTTTGCAGGGATCCGTGACATAGAAGATGCGCTTTTGTGGAATGAAACGAAGCTGAGGAAACCAACATTAAATCTTTTAGAGGGTGAGGTGTCATACCTCAAACCGATCGATGATCCCGCAGTAAAGCAAATCGTCAGGTTTTTCACGACAATGGCACTCACACATTCCAACGCATCGGTTTTCATGCTCCATTATGATGATTTTCACTGGTACGACTTCTATGATGCGCCGCTGGGTCAACCGGTTGGTGGCGATGAAACCAAAGCGCAGCTTCATGAGAACCGAGAGGGGTTGTTTATCCGGGAGTTTACGAATGGCTGGGCAGTCTATAATCGGTCTGGAAAGGCACAGGAGATTGAGTTCTCGGAAGAAGTCTCTGGCTGGGACAGTGGGGTGGAGAAGCAACGCCGGCATGTGCTGGCGGATTTGGATGGTGAAATCTATTTGAAATCGGTGTTGGAAACCGCTCCCACCGCCGATGTCAATGCTGATGGCGTGGTGAATGTGTTGGATTTGGTGATTGTAGCAAACGCTTTAGGTAAAACTGATCCTGATCTGAATGGCGATGGCGTTGTGAATATTCAGGACTTGGTTATTGTTGCGAATGCATTTGAGTAGCAAACACGAAGTAACGTAAATCAATTTAGAATTGTTGGGGGATAGAAGTTGGAGCGAGTCGTAAGGAGATGCATTTATGAGAAATTTCTCAGCTAAATGTGCCTATATTCTGATATTGCAATTTGTTTTAGTGCCAGTTGCGTTGCCAAACACTTTGACAGTCGATGAAGCAGGGGCTGTTCTCGCGGAAACGGATCGTTACTTGGCACGCTTTGAAAATGGTGTACTGACGCACTTCCACAACAAACTCACTGATGAAACCTATACACAAGGCGAAAGCGAGGCACTCACACGCCTTAAAGCAGGTCGGAATCTAATAACACACAACATCACGCCAGAGATAAAAAGACTTTCACCCCTTGAATGCCACCTCATCTATCAGGATAGCTGGAGTTTTCCCCGTGAGAATGAAGTGATGCTCCATCTTTTTATTCGTATAGATACGGACACCGGTGATCTTTTCATCCGCCAAGCAGGGTCCTCGGAAACAGGTGGTATCGATCGGATTATGTGGGGGTTTGCGAACCTTTCAGAGACAACTGTAGATGTCATCGCGCCTGTCACGGGGGGGCAAATCATTGTCAATCCTGATAGATACCACTATCCGCGTAAGTGGGAAACTCCGCTTGTTATCCTTCAGGGACAACGTGGTGGTGTTTTCGTCCGTTCTGAGGATACGCAATACCG
>JAGFCB010000076.1 GCA_022394775.1 Candidatus Poribacteria bacterium | reverse complement strand
TAAACGGCAAGAGCAGTAACGATATGAGGATCGTGCGCAAGGTGATTTTTTCGTGCGTCGGCATAAGGAAACATCGTGAGGGTTAGCGGGTGGTTAAACAGTTGATAAAGTTTCGGAGTATTACCGCAGAAAAGTGAACCGTCTGCTTACATTTTACGTTTATTCACGTAAAAGTTCAATCTGAAAACTGATAACTACAAGGACAAAACTTACGCATTTTTTCGCGATAACGGACATCGGACGCACTGCTGGCGGGGTTTCAAACCCCGCCAGCGAGGGTGCTGCGTAAGTCCTAAAGGATATATAACCATGAAAATCACACAAATTGAAGCGTTCGCGCTCCGATACCAAAAGGAAAAACCAGCCGAACAACAGACGGACAATTATTACTTACCAGACGAAGGTTGGCGTTGCATCTACGCACGCCATCACGAAACAATGGTCGTCCGAATCACCACATCGGACGGCATCGTCGGCTACGGCGAAGGACAGAGCCCTGTCTCACCGCGCACATCGAAAACGATTGTTGAGGAGTTGTGTCACCCCATACTCATCGGAAAAGACCCGTTTGATGTAGAATACCTCTGGCAACGGATGTTCACAGCGATGCGCGAACGCGGGCACTACACAGGTTTCTTTATCGATGCACTCGCGGGTTGTGATATCGCGCTCTGGGACATCATCGGGCAAGCGACGGGAAAACCGGTTCACAAAGTGCTTGGCGGTCGGTACCGGGATACGATTCCTTTGTACGCCGGTGTGGGTGGTAGCACGGCTGAAGCGGCGGCAGCCAGAGCAGCTGAATATGTTGCTCAAGGATATGGCGGGTTAAAAATTCACGCGACACAGGATCGCTCAACAATTTTGGAGATCGTCGCAGCAGTTCGGGAGCGCGTAGGTCCGCAAATCAAGTTGATGGTTGATGTTCATACCCAATACAGCGTGCCAGAAGCGACCCTGCTCGGACGCGGGCTTGAGGCATTGGATGTGATGTGGTTGGAATCACCAACGGCACCCGAAGACATCCCTGGACAAGCCGCATTGGCAGACGCATTGGATATGTCCGTCGCAATTGGGGAGTGGACGCGCACCCGTTTTGAACTGCGGGAGGTGTTTGAACGCCGCGCCTGCGACATCACGATGCCCGATATTGCGCGCACCGGACTCACAGAAGGGAAACGGATTGCGAGTCTCGCCGATACCTATAACATTCCAGTGACACCGCACATCGGGGGCGGCGGTATCTTGTCGATCGCCGCGACTGTCCAATTTTCTGCGACGATTCCGAACTTCCTTATTATGGAACATTCGCTGGAGGCATACAAGATGAAAGGACAGATTACCACGCGAAAACCGACAGTCAAAGATGGAGCCTTCATCCTTGATGATACCCCCGGCCTCGGCGTTACCATTGATACTGCAGTATTGGAAGCCTTTGCAATCTGAAAACTGATAACGAATCAATATCCCTTTTCTTTGTCTACTACGTTGACCAACGGTTCGCCGTTCACATAATTGTGCATGTTATCAATAAACAGTGCCATTGCGCGTTTGGCGATGTTCTGTGAGGCCCCTGCCGTATGCGATGTTAAAATCACGTTCGGAAACGTCCACAGTGGATTGTCCGCTGGACACGGCTCAGTATAAGTAACATCCAATCCCGCGCCCGCCAATTTTCCACTTTCCAACGCAGCAATGAGCGCCGCCTCGTCAACCACCTTACCGCGACTCACATTGATGAAGAAGCATCCCTCTGGCAAGGCATCGAACTCTGCGTCGGATAGCAGTTTATGGGTTTCGGGTGTGATAGGACAGCATACCGTTAAGACTTCGCTACGAGACAAAAACTCCGGCAGCCAATCGAGTTGTCCCAACTCATCTACAGTATCCGGCTTGTCCATCGGTTCTGGGTCTACAGCAATCACGTTGAAGTCAAACGCTTTAGCGCGTTGTGCGACTGCCCTACCGATACCACCAAGCCCCAGGATCCCCATTGTCATACCTGACACCTCAACACACGGCAGCCATTTCCACTCTTTCTCTCGCATTAAGTCGAGTTGCGTGTTAATCCCACGGGTCAGTGACAGAAGGAGCGCGAAGGCGTGTTCAGCAAGTTGTGGTCCATACAGACGCTTGCTGTTTATCAATGTAATAGGACTCTCTTTAAAAGCCTGATACATTGAACCTTCAACACCGACGAAAGGCTGCATCACCCATTGGAGGGATTCTGCATGTCGGAATGCCGACTCGGACAGCGTTCCGTAAAGGATTTCAACATCTGAGAGATGATCGCTAAGAGACTCGCCTTCCGGCAGAAAGTTGATTTCGATCTCTGGTGGGGCATCCTGCAGCATATCCGCAACCTCTTGGCTGATTCCAGTGGCAATCAGCGCCTTAATTTTAGCCATTGATAATCTCCTCGGTTATAGGTTTTTCTGTGATAATTCTTCACATAAACCGAAGTTTATCACAGATTGCAGAGACTGTCAACAAACTATACCAGATGGAGATTTCGTAAGTTAGGTAGAGCGCAGTGAAACCCAATAAAACACTATTCTGTAAGCGTGAAGCGAAGCACGCCACGACCAATGGTCCCAATGTAAAGTGTCTTACCTTCAACAACAAGCGAGGTGACACGATTCGGGATTTCTGGCGTAACCTGTTTCCATGTGTTAGCGTCCTTTTTCAATTGATACACGTGTCGCGCTGGATGCGCGTGGATGTCTGAAATACCGTATACCGTCGGGCCATTTACAGCCAATTTGTCTATAACCAGCATTGCGCCATCTACATCGGCTGTTTCGTGCCAATCGGTACCATCTCTCGAATATATTACGCCCTTGTCGGTTGCTACGTAAAGGGTTGACCCCGCGAAGGCGACGATTTTGAAGTGTGAAATAGGAAAGGGGAGGTTCGCGGTAACATTGTTCCAGGTGTCTCCTTCATCAAATGATTGAAAGAGTTCTCCATCCGTTTTGCCGACATAAACGGTACGACCCGACGCAGCGAATTTTAGACCCCCAGGCACACGAAAGCCAGGAATATCAGAGTCCTTACCAGAAGTAGGTCTCCCTCCATCTGTTAAGCTTGTGTCGGACCATTTAGCCGTGCCAGGCTTCCATCTAAATAGTTTCCTGTTGCGTTCAACATAGTACGTTTCTCCGCTGACAGCAAATTTTCCGGAATAACCCAACATAATAAGTTTATCCAGATTTTGATAATGTTCATCGAGCGCGCCCCCTAACTTTTCCAGATTGTAATCTTCAAGGTCTGTTGGTTCATCCACCTTGAAGTTCTGCTTAGCCTCCTCCGTAAGCGCATTCCGAAAAGAGTATTGTCTCAACAACTCCAGTGCCCACTCCTGTTCGTCTGGATTGATTTTTTCAAAAGTGGGAACTCCAAGAATAGCAGTGAATCTGTCGTCCTCAGCAGATAGGCGAAAAAATCGAGCAGCCATTTTCTTCTCGCCTCTGACATATACGCTTCCGTCGAATTTTGCTAAACCGGTAATATTATCGATCCCACCGATAGAAAGCAGTGTCCATGATTCACCGCCGTCGGTTGAACTCACAATTCCATCTGCAGTCTCGGCGTAGAGTTTACCGTTAGCAGCAACCAAGTTCGTGACATCCGTACTCACGATCCCAGTATTGAATTGCTGCCACGATTCACTGCCGTCGGTTGTTTGATGAATGCCCGTCGCGCCACCTATGTAGAAAGTCTTTGCGTCTAACATCATAACTGGAAGCGCATACCAACTACCCTCTAACATATCCTGTAAATTCTCCTGTTTCAATAAAAACCAAGTTTCACCAGTATCAACTGAGTAGAATAGGCTTAACCGGTCTGATACCATAACCTTTGCTCCTGATGCGAATATCTCAATGGGTAATTTAAGGTTGATCTCAGATCCGGAGTGTCCATTTTCTAAATTTGTGATAACCTTCGAGAATTCAATAAGAGACCCGTCCTTCAACATCTTTTTATTCTCCAGTCTTTTTCTCGGATTTACGGCATACCATGTATCGCCCAAATCGGTTGAGCGATAAAGAGACCACCAAGTAGCGCCTATCATCGTTGCTTTACCCTGCATTCCAACCTGACGTGTGAACTGCTTTCCTACAGCGGCATAGAATCGGTGTCCCGCAACTGCCAAGGCATAAATAGGCAGTTTTTGTCCGTGCCTATCTGCCTGCGTCAGGGATAATTGTTCCCATGCTCCACTATTGCGTCGATAAAGCCCATCATCTGTTCCGGCAAACACGGAATTTTCAACGGCAGCAAGCGCATGAATTTTTTTCCCCACTAAACCGTCTTTCAGAGGTATCCATGATTCACTGCTATCCTCGGAGAGATGAATTCCGTCAGTCAAGGCAAGATAAATTGCAATATCAGTTTCTGTACCAGACACGCTATCCGTTATCACTATATCAATAGGGAGACCTTTTGGATGCGTCCCGAGTGCATTCCAAGTTCCGCCCCGATCCGTGGAAGCCAATACCTGTGTATCGGTGGCATAGTATAGGGTATCTCGGTATTCTGTCATCGGCCACCATCCGATTTGAGTATATGCCGTATAGACAGAGGGAGCACCGCTGGTAATTAGTTTCCATGCACGCTTACCATCTGTAAGTCTATAAAGCCCCGCAGCAGTCCCTGCGTAGATATCACCAGCGGTTGTCTCGAAGAGGCTGAGCACTCTCCCACCTTCTGGTCCCTTTGCTTGAATCCACTGTGGTTCAGGAGTTGGGATCTTGGCTTCATCAGCAACAACTGCTGCGAAAAGCGGGGCATCCGGTTTCTGGCCTACTCCGGGACTTTTACCGGGGGTAACTGAATTGCCTGCCTGATTCCGAGCCGCAGGTTTTGCCGACGCGTCTAAGATAAAATGTGCTTCGATAATCTCAACAGTCGGTTCCGAGGTGGCATTTAAATTGTACGGTTTTTGGAAACGGGAGAGGTACTGTGTGCCGACACCAATGAGTAGGAAGATTAAGACAGCAGAGGCTGCAGAGATTACCCACGGTAGCACGGGTTTATTGGCAGAAGGTCTGACTGGAGTCGTCCGAGAAATTTTACGCATAATATCCTCTGTCAGGTAAGCAGACAGTTGGAAACTGTCAAGGGATTGTCGAATCATGTTTTCCTCCTTCTTTAAACGGTTGCGCGCCCGACTGAGGCGGCTCCTGACAGTATTCGCGGACACACCGAGAAACTCACCGATGGCTTCAGAGGTCATTTCTCCAAAGTAATAGAGTGTTATCACTGTCCGTTCACTTTCAGGCAATTTTTGTAGGAGTTTTTTGACGATTTCGCGACGGGTTTCGTCGGCTTGGGTCGCCTGTTTTTCTGCCATGTATCGGGAGTATGGCATCTGCTCTATCTCACTGGCATCAAGCGTTTCTAAAGACTCTAATGGCTGTGGATGCTTTCGGTGCCAGTCTGAACACAAGTGCGACGCAATCACATAGAGCCATCCGGCAAATAAGTTGTGGTTTTTCAAGGTACCAAGTTTCTGATACGCCTTGAGAAACGCGTCTTGTGTAATTTCTTGTGCGATGTGAAAGTCGCCGATTTTGCGCCACACCAGCGTGTGAACGCCTTTCTGATACTTTTTGACTAAGCATCCGAACGCTTCTGGATTGCCTTGTAGTACCTGTTGAATGAGTTCAGCATCTTTCAATATCATCCCGTGCATCCTCTCAAATCGTTTCGTCTTTTAACTTAAGTGACGGGTTTTAGGCACGATCTGTTGCATTATTTTAAGCTGCTAAACTTTGGACAATTTAGAAATCTTCGTGTGATAGTTTGGATTCAATGGAAATATCTTAGAGATTCCTCATGATATTTCTATTTCGTTAACTATTTCTTTCCCTTTAGGAGTATATTGTAATATTTCGCGAGTGCATCAACTTTCTTTTCCTTGGGCATTTTCTCGTCGTTAAGGATTTCGGTGACGATGCTCTCAATGCTGCGTTGTGTGAATCGGAGGCTCTCCTCCATCATGTTTCGGCGTCCCATCATTTTTCTCAAGACTAACTCGTGGGGTTCAAGTTGTAGTGCTTCTGCGAGTTGCACTAAGTTCTGATGTTTTGGAAATTCGGTGTTATTGAGCCATCGGATAACGGTTCGGTAGGAGACACCGACCTGCTCATGGAGTTGTTTCAGCGTGAGTTGGCATTCTTTGATTCGGACGCGAATGAGTTCGCTATCTAAGTAAAAACGATCTTCTTCAAAGGGGTCTGTCCCCTCCGTGTCTTGTTCGCTGTTTTGCTGGGGGTTTTTGTGTTCCATAACGAGCTCCTCTACGAATTCTTTGCCGCCGATTTCCTCGGCAAAGTCTAATAATTGTTCTTCGATCTTTTTTAGATCCATGTTAAAAAAATCCTTTTGCTGGTGAAATATGTGACGTTGTGTCACGTCACATGTGACGTGACGGAGCCACGTGTAACGGGGAATGTGACGTGACTTTTCATTTTTTTTATCGGGTGTTTTCACCTCCCAGATCCGATTTTTTGGTGCGCGATGTGTTGTTGAAAACTTGAAGACAGTGCCCCATTTTCAGGTAAAAACACAACGCTTAGATATATTATACAATATATATTAATATTCGTCAAGTTAAAAATTGTCAGGACTGTGATTTTTGGGATTTAGGGATTGCTTTTCGGCTGAATTGCGGATTACGCTGATTATCGACTTTAGATATCCAAATCTTCGCTTGATAAAAACACTCGTCTGAATCAGGGGTTATACGGTTTATACTTTCTTTACGATGTGTCCGGGCACAATTTTGCGTGAGTCCTACTGCCTTAAACCTTTTTTGAAAAGGAACATCTTAAACAGATAGCAGACTTTAATCAGACCAGTATAGAATCGAAACTGGTTTTACCACCTATTTTATTCTAATCGAACCAGTTTGGAATCGAGACGCAGATCGCGAAGAGCAGAAGGGAAGTGATATATTTCCGAAAAATCAATTAGAATTGGTATAATATTACGCGCACCAAACCTCTAACACATATCTCCAGAAACCATCGAGAATTTCAATGACCACTTGACACCCTTGACTCGCGAAATTTTCATAGCAAATTTCATAGCAGCTTTCATAGCAACCTTTGATGAAAATTGCCTAAAACCCAATCGGGGTAAGGGGTTATAGCCTTTCGAGAAACATATTGATTTTATAGTTTTGCTATGAAAACTGTGAAGCGCGTCGGTCTTGAAAACGCAACTATCATCATTTTGTGAGTGTATAGGTAACTGAGGGTGTTTCATAAATCAGTAATTTTTATCGAAAGACGGTTTTGATGTGTGTAACATTTCGCGTGGGTAACCCACATCGGACATTCACTAACATTGCGAGCTGCAACAACACAATGCCAATGCTGAAAAAGGTGAAACATACGCCAGACCTCGCAGCGGTAAAGGTCTACGCGCCCCTGTGATTGATAAGAGCCTACTGAGCAAATCAAAGACGGGTTCAATCGCAACTTTTCGCGCGGGCCTGCCATGTTTCGACTTGTGTTGCGGTATACAAGGGGTCTGCCCCTAAGAATGCGTTTGCCTCTGCGATCGTTTTCGGGGTTAGCAAAAGGTCGTCTTTGGCAAAAGCGACTTGACGTTTGTTATCAATATACCCCTTATCAATGATGATACACCGCACGCCTTTTTCAAGCCCGGTGCGGTTCCAAACCGCACCTGCGGGACCTGGAGGCCAAAACTGACGGACCCCACGGCTTTGAGCAGACTTTTATCTTCATAAACAACTTCTTGAAGAAACCCGGCTGCCTTGGCGAAACTTGAGGTTGCGACATGTTCTGCATTCAGATTACCTCTCACTGCGAGGCAAACTGAGTACTGACAACTGAGTACTGATAACTATTTTCCTTGACACTTTCCACCAAAACGGGTATTCTCAAGTAAACGACACGAAAGTGAGCAATGGACGATGCTACAGGTGAAATACGCACGTTATACGCCACACGATGCTTATCTCCGCCTCTCCAATGAATATTACATCCTCGACGTAGACAACCGGAGCGGTGTGATTAAAGGGTTATACCTGACGGAAGACGCACAAGGTACGAACTTTGTTGGAAATGAGCAGAACATGCGTCTCAACGTCTGGTGGAAACAACGCCACGTCCCCGAAAAGGCACAACGCATCCCGATGCACTGCTGGACAGGCGATGTTGTGCTGAAAGCACGGCTTGAGAGTGAAGATGAATGGCAGCCGATGCACACCTTCCTCAGCGATGATGTCCGGACGGTAACTTATGACCAAGCATCAATTACCACCCGTTACGAAGGCGATTCTGTTAACCGAAGCGGACTTCAGCATCTCAATATCGAACAATGTTATGAATTCGGGGATGATGCGATCCGCTGGACAATCACACTGCACAATACCGCAGACACGCAGATCGTCATCGGTGAACTCGGACTCCCCATCACGCTGAACACCAACTATAATATCGGCGACGAAAAACAGGGTTTCAACCATAGGTCTGTTGAATCCACGAAGTACGTCTTTGAGCAACGCGTGATTGAGAGTTCATTTGTCTCTGGACATGCATCGTACATCCTCGTATCCCGTGCAAGTGGTAAAGGTGACCATCTGCTGATTATCCCGCAAGACGACACCGCATTAGAGGCAATCTCAGGCTACGGACTGTTCCCGAATACCGAGATGATGACGGGTGCCGGGTCGATGTTTTACCTATTCTCCGAAGCCACAGCAGTGGAGCCTTGGTACAACGGACACCGATCGCTGACTCTGGCACCCGACGAAAAACGGACTTTTGCGTTCACACTCTGCCGCGCTAAGGACTACACCGATGTCAATGAGAAACTCTATCAGAACGGGAACATCGCCGTGAAGATAGTGCCGGGGATGGTGCTACCTGTCGGCACGACGGCACATCTGCTGCTCCGATGTAAAAAACGGATTACATCTATTGAGACCGCTGAAGGTATCAAGATTATACCCACACCAACGCTGAAGGAGCGACACACGTATACCGTCCGACTCACGTCAATGGGTGAGCAGAAGATGACGATCCGGTACGGTGACAACGAATGGACGAACCTGATATTTAAGGGCATCGCAGCGATAGAAACCTTGATGAAAGCCCGCGCCAAGTTCATCGTGGAAAATCAGCGCGTCGAATATCCAGATGACCTCTGTCATTACAGTTTCCGTATCTGGAATAACGATGCTGAGAGGCTTATCGTGGAGAAGGAGGCACCCTGTGGCTCGATTGATATGGGCGGCAGCGATGACCGTTGCTTCGCACCGCCGGTATTCCTCGCAGGAAAGAACGTTTATTATCCAGACGCGCAGGAGATCCAAGCACTCGACGAATTTATTGAGAATTTCCTCTACGGGAAATTGCAAGACAAAGACAACTATCAGGTGCTGAACTCCCTCATCGGACTCCGGGAGGGTTCATGGCGGCGATGGGATTACGTCTGGCGTATCTATAACTATCCGCACGTCTATAACATCTATTACCAGATGTACCGCATCACGAAGTTGCCCGGTATAAAGACGAGCCGCGAACCTTTAGAGTATCTCGATCTCGCCTATAACACCGCACTCGCCTCTTATCTCGATTCTACATACGAAAGCGTTTATGAGACGAAGAACTACATCGACTACCACCGCGGCAATATGTCTAAAACGCACGCACCGATGGGGTCACCGATTCTCGCACATCTCCTGAAAGCGTTGGAAGCGGAAGGGAAGCAGACTGAATATCAGACGCTTCGAGGTGCTATTGAAGACTGCCTTCCGTTCTTTCTGGAGGAAGAATACCCGATGGCATCGGAGTATTGTTTCGATCACGCTTCCAAAGCGGCGTTGTATTACTTGGCACAGGTCGCTGATGACGCATCGTTGCAGCAGCGAACAGTAGACACGATCCTCGCGAGCCGTGATTCAACACCGATGTGGTTTTCCTACTGCACGAATATGCGGTTTATCGGGTGCTATCCAACCCCGCTATTGGCGCGCCCACTCTTCGATAGATATGAGCAGACGGGGGATCTGCATTTCCTACAGAAGGCTTACGGCGCGACTTTGGCAGTATGGAGTTGTGTCGATCCGTCGGGTAAAGGCTACAACGGTAGGGAATGGCGATTCAACCCGCCGGAGAAAGACTCGCCAGAATACAACTATTACCGGAACGGCTGTTTCTCTGGCGAAGTGGGTATGGGACTCTACGGTAACTTGAGCATGCTGAAATCCTATCTCGTTCAGGACCCAGATTTCGGGCTTGTCGGTTATGGATGTGATGTCGCTGAGACTGATGACGATTACACCCTTATCCCGAAAGACGGCTTGGGCGTTAGGGTAACCTTTGTGCCACTCAGTGTGACGTTGGAGACTGTAACAGCGCGCATTGAACAGGCGGTGCTTACCAAAGACCTAAGACGGTTAGAACTCGTCTTATCGAAACCGTCCGAGCATGCGGAACGCGCGCATATTTCTATCCGTGGTATGCCATCTGGTTCCTACCAATGTAGCACAGGCAAAATTGAGATCAGCGAGCGGCTGGAGTGGGTCGGGTCTTATGCAAAAGGACAAACATCCTTGAGTGTAGCCTTCATCTGCATCCGAGTCCGGTAGGGTTGACGCAAAAACCGGTAATTTCCGTTCTCTAAACCCCCTAAAGAATCAACGGTATGAATGCCTTATGGGCATTCCCCGCCCCTTATCAGGGGGACTTTAAAAATGAATGCGTAAGTCCTAACTAATTGACTTGGCATCCGCATTTCAAGATGTGTTATAATCTTACCAAGCACAGAAAACCATTATACAGAAGATAATCAACACATCACTCAAAAGGATTCTCAATAATGCGAACGCCAAACGTTTCAGACGCAAAGGAAAAGATCCAAGTCATCAAATATCTCGATGTCGGAGACATGACAATTACAGGTTCAGGGAAGGTAAGCGATAAGGCTTTTTACGCGGCGAAGGAAATCATTTTAACAATCACTTCCAAACACCCAGAAATCCTTAACAAACTCGCAGGATATGAATTCATCCTGATCGCGCCGAGGGAAAGTATCACAGCCTCGCTCGGATGGGAGGAGAGCAAGTCGCGTCTCGCAGGTCTTGCTTTAACACCGCAAGAGTCTCTGGGATTCCCCGGTCGATTTGCCTCTTATATCGAAAAGAAAAAGAAACCGAGCATGGAAACATTTGTTCACGAGTTCGGGCATGCAGTCCATTCTGTTATTTCAAAGATGGACCCGGAGTTCGATCGACTCTTAAACCAATCTTATGATCAGGCGATGAAACTCGGATTATGGGCAGATAAGTATTTCTCTGTCGATAATTGGAAGTTAGAATCCACGCCGATAAACGAGTATTGGGCAGAAGGTGTCCGGATGTGGTATTATATCGGTAAAGATCAGGAATTCAAAAATAGAAATGCGTTCAAGAAATATGATCGTGGACTCACGCAGCTGCTGGGTCAATGGCTATCCGAAAAAGATATCCCACTTGAATACTAAAAAAATCTTTCTACAAGTCCCCCTGATAAGGGGGATTTAGGGGGTTGCTTTAGCGAGATGCTACAGTGGTGGCAAGCCGCCAACAATCTCCACTGTCTGCAAACTCACAGAGATAACACGCGCAATCAAATCCACGATGTACCGAGGCTGATCCTCACGGTTCGGATCGTTCACAATCCCGCTCCGTTTGTCTACCTTCACACGATACTGATCTATGACCCACTCTAACGCGGAACGGTTGCCTAACCGATACGCATAAACCTCCGAAGGAATACCGTCGAGTGTCAGGAAATCGTTGTATTTCAACTGCGTCTTATCTTTCGACAGTTTCATCTTTTCGACGTGCCAATCTACTTTCATCCCCGGTGTTTCAATCTCCTCCAGTCCGTCGTATTTCGGCACGGATTCGTAGTTGATGTGAAGGTCTGATAACGCTGCGCCTGCATTAGCGAACCCCCAAAAATCTTCTGCGAACGGGATATGTGGCAAGTCGCGCTTGAGGTTCATCTCATATTTCTCACGGTAGATGGGATGGTGCAAAAGGGCATAGTTGTAGTGGAAGATGTCCCATTTGGTGATGGTGTCGTCGTTGTAGTGGTCTCGGAATTCCGCCAACGCCCAATCGGTGATGTTCTCCTGTCGGTTCGTGCCGTCTTCATTGTAGGTGTAGAAGGGGAAGCATTGAGAGCCACCTTGTGGCAAAATATCAGGAATTTTGTTTGTGAGCAGCGCGAACATTGACCACTCTCTCCCGACCTTAATCCATATCACCCGATTCTCTTTTTCAGTCTCAGGATTGGGAAAAATGGATGGAAACATGTATAAAACATCGCTTATTGCCCGGTCAAAGTAAAGGTTTGATTTGGTGAAAGGACGATAGAGAGCTGTCCTCATCTTATATCCTGTATATTCAGCAGTTGTTCCGCGTTTTAATTTTCCCTTTAAGTCCCGACTCCAAGCGATCTTTGTGTCATCATACACTACAAAGTCATCAATATTCGCTGCTTTGTTATCTGCCCGTTTCCATCTATCCGCTTCTGCATTGTAGATTCTACTCATCCGTTGAATGTTCGCAGTTAGTACATTTCGGTTGAAGTTATAACTCCAAGCGTCACGGTTAGTTTTAACACCGCTACTGTAGGTTTTGAAAATTACACTTGACGCTGCATTCTTGTTTGCTTTTGCTTCTTTAGTTCCGATCGGAATAAAGGTATCAAATTCGGCATGAAGTCCTTCGGTGAGCCATGTGTGTCGCGCATCTGGTTCAATCGTTTGTCCTACAATATTACCTACATGTTGGTGTTCGTTAAGAAAGTCGAACTTCTGTTTTTTATTCCATAGATCATCGGTACGATAGTAAAAAATACGGGATTTTTTGGATTGATCTTGTTTTGTTTTCACGAGCAGGTTAATGCTCACGCCTACCCGAATTCCGAACACATTTGTATCTGAAGCCTTCAATCCCTTCCGCGCATTTCCACCCAAATCGAAAATATAAATCGCGTCGAAATTGTCTGCGAGATGTTTTCGCATGCCGTCAAACGCTGTTCCATCAAGGAATCCACTGTTTGTTACGAATGCTATAACGCCTTCCTCACTAATGCGTTCCGATGCCCACAAAATCGCCTTGACATACGGATCATAAAGTGCGTTTCTATTTGTTGCTTTGGAATCTGCGACATAGGTGTCCCGTATCAGTTTATCCATTGCCTGATACTTCCGATTTTTATTATTGTCATTCTCGTTAACCTGCCATGCGTTGTAAGGCGGGTTACCGAGAACGACGAACATATCTGCCGCCTTCTGTCGCTTCACCCGTTCTGTGTTTTCACGCGTGAAGAGTTCGCCTTGCTCCTGCTCCAGCAACTCAAACGTATCCGCAAGCGCGATGCCTTCAAAGGGTAGATACGTCCCCGTCCGTTGAAAGTACTCCTGCTCAATATTCAAACTCGCAATGTAGTAGGGCAAGAGCATCACCTCATTACAATGGAGTTCGTGGCGGTATTTCTCCTCTAACGCCGTGCCTCGAATATCCTGCATGAGCCGGACGATGAAGTTACCCGTACCGACAAACGGATCAATGATATGGACACCACTATCCGACAGCGATCGGTTAAACTCGGTCTCCAAAATATGCTCGATACTTTTCACCATGAAATCGACGATTGGTTGCGGTGTATAGACGATGCCGTGTGTATCGGCGACATCTTCGGAGAATCCTTGAAAAAACTTCTCGTAGAATGTATTGAGGAAATGCTGTTTCTGGGAGAAATCTTTGCAGAGTGTCGCTGCCTGCTCAATCGCGACATAGAATCGATCCAAGGGTGCGAGAAACGCATCACGACTCACGGCGTGTCGCATGAGCGCGTCGCTGACGTTTTCAATCTCGCGGGCGATGATATTTCGGCGCGTGAAATCCGACCGCTCAAAAACCGTGCGGAAGATGCGTTCGGTGAGGATGTGTTGGATGAGCATCTCCTCGACAGCATCCTGTGAGAGTTCGGGGTTGATTGCGGTACGGCAAATCTCGTAGAAATCGCCAAACGCCTCCTTGAACGCCGGATCCGTTTCGTGGCGTTGTTCGATGAGTTCTTTCAACTTGTTAGCGAGGTCTGGCACGTGTTCTCTGAAGTCGGTAACCGCTGTCTGCCAGTTACCGAGTGCCGGTGCAGTATAAGCGAACAGATATTGGAGTGCTGCGATCAGCTGCGCGGGGTCGGTGATGTCTACATCCAATGCCACCTGCCCGTTTTGGTAGAGGATAATTCGCTGCGGCGTTTGGAAGAAGGTATTGTCGAGTGGGTAGCCTGCGTCCCGTTTTTCCTGTACGGACCTTAGGAGATCGTCATCTATATCTTTCGCTTCCCAATACGCGAAGGGCAGCCCGAATTCGTCGAGAATCGCGCCGTCAACAACGATACGATTTCCTTTGGGTGCGCGCATCGGATACTGTGGGATAAGCGTAGCGTTCACCTGTTTCGCACAGGCATCAAGTAAAAAAGCAAACGGGTTGCTGACCGCGCCTTCGTGTGTAACGGCATGTTCGTCGTATCGCTGTAGCGTGGCATAATAGTCGCGGATTGCTTTGTGGCTGGGTTTGAGATTGAGTCGCGGCATGGAGGGTATGATAGCAGTTTTGCTGTGAAGGATCAAGTGAAAATCCGTAATCGTTATAGCATCGTTGAAAGTGCTTGTCAAACACTACCGAGAACCATTCCAGGTCATTTATAGTAAAGCCCCAATGCAGGCGGGGTTTCAAACCCCGCCTGCAAGTAAAAAGTAACGCTGACAGCCGACGAAAACCGATGGCTAATAGCCAACTTACTCTTGGACATCAGTGGGCTTTGCCCTGAACTGCAACGCGTCGCTACCATCAGCAATTTCCATCCGATAGTCCCATCCGCCTGTATAGTCCCCGGACTGGATCGTCAGCGTGTTCCAACCCGCTTTTAAGGGTAACTCAAAATGCGCCCATCCACGAAACCGACGTGTCCCAGATGTCGATGCTGCAGGAATCTCGGCCCCATTCAGAAAGAGCCTACCGAGGTGGCTTCCCCATCCAATCTGCGCAAACACACGCCGCGCATCAGGACTGTTAATATAGGTCACGCCATAACCGAATGCCCAGTCCGTATTCCCGAAGGCATCGTCCAAGTTAATCCGTTCCGTCTCCGAGAGATGCTCTTGCCAACCGATCTCTCCTGCCTGTCCCTCGTAGGTTTCACTGCCATCGGATCCGGGTAGCGGTGCTGTCAGGAAATTTGGCGGTATCGCGTTCGAGTCGGCGGGCACCTCTGTCACGCCGAGATCGAAAGGCCCCAAAAGCATCCAATCTTTGAGTACGCGCATATCCGATCTATCAACCGGATGGAACAGATTCTTGCGACCCGCTAATTGTTCGCCACCATAGGCAATGGCATAGTCGTAGGTAGGGAGCGGTATGAAGGCATCAGAGGGTGCCGTAAGTGTCACAACACCGCTTGCTGTTTGCCCGGGTTTAACCTGAAAGGCTAACCGGTGGGGTGAAATTTGCCAATGCTCGTTTGCGTCAAAAACAATTTCGACATCCAACTGCTTTTCAAAAGTGTTTTCCAGCGAAATTTCGAGAGCTCCCCTGGAATGCGGTTGCGTTCTATCTATGTCGAAATCAGATTTAAAGGAGAGTAGACCCGAAAGTTTCTCTTTGAAAGCTGCAGTTGAGATGTCCGCAGGATGGACGTTCCCGGGTTCGATAATCGCGACGTTAACCGCTTCGCCATCTACAGTGACAATGCTGTAATGGTCAAACGCACCCGCTTCCGGTGCATCTTGGGGAGTCAATCCACCCCCTGTCGCACTCAGCACAAAATAACGACGGTCGTTACGGGTATGCAAGGTTAAGTTATGGTAGTGTCCCGCAAAGACGGTGTACGCCCGATCACCGAGTGCTTCTTCAATCTGCTCCCACCCTGAGTTTTCGTACAACCATATCGGTCTGTGCATGAGGACGAACGTATGTCGTACGTCTGAATGTTGCGTCAATTCATCTTCCACGTATTTTATCTGCGCTTCGCCGAACCAGCCTTCTTGCTCCCAGTCCCACTCCGCGTGTGAGGGATCATGCCACTCTTCGGTGTTCAGCATGATAAACAGGCAATCTTTATACGTAAATGCTGAATAGGTGCGTCCAATATTGTCCTTCCAATACTGATACATCACTGGATTCGTAATATCGTGGTTACCGGGTAAGGGCAGAAACGGCAGGATTAAATCGGATTCGTGTTGCCAGAACTCTTTCCATTCTGCTGCGAGCCGTTCAAGGTCCCGTGTATCACCCTGTATTAAGTCACCCACCATGATAGCGAAATCCGGTTTCAGGACATTGATTTCATCTATCGCGCGGTCAAAGACGTGCCATTTATCTAAACCGCCACCCGTTTTATCGCCGATAATCGCGAAACTGAATTTGTCGGGATCGTCCGAAAAGGGGCGTTCGACAATTGGCATACTGTCCGGGAAATCGGGAGTCTGCGCGTTCGCTATAGCAGTCATAGCAACGCATAAGGTGAATAGTGTTAGAATCTTTGGGAAGTTTATCAATTTCCAAGTTTTCCGAATGTGTTTATATGTGTCAAACATTTGATCGTGTGCTTCCTCCATATAGGAAGTGGATTGGTTAGGGCTTACGTAAAGCGGAGTAATTTCAGCATTTTAACCCCTA
Organism: Candidatus Poribacteria bacterium; assembly: GCA_022394775.1. Lineage (GTDB taxonomy): Bacteria > Poribacteria > WGA-4E > WGA-4E > WGA-3G > WGA-3G. Next base: position 53,393 of record JAGFCB010000076.1, on the reverse strand, counting down.
AATCCCCCTTATCAGGGGGACTTTGAGAGGAGGAAATGCGTAAGTCCTACATTATAGCAGTTGTACACAGAATTATAGCACAAATCCAAAATTAGCATTTTGCTAAATGCCAATTTATAGTAGATCCGGTAATTACTCACAGGACTTACGCATCCCCCTTGCTGGCGGGGTTTCAAACCCCGCCAGCAGTGCGTAATACATAGGTTATCATAGAAAAATGCGTAAGTCCTAACTCATACACTTGTCTCGTTATGTGAACTTGTGAATGTGTGTCTCACGGAGGCACAGGAAACCAACAGCCTATGCTACAAGTGTAAACTTATTTGCTGATTGCCAAATTAATTGCCAACCACACCATAAACCTGTTATACTTATCAAGGAAATACAAACGGAAAAATCACAATGCAGAATACCACACTCGAACCCCGCACAAAAATCCTGATGATGCTGATCGCTGGATGCCTTGTTATCCTGCTGGACAGTCCTATCGCCCTGCTCGCCTGTTTCATCGGCAGTCTCACGCTCATCGCGCTGTCGCGACCGACCTGGCGACAGATCGGTTTGCTCTGCATTTTTCTTTTCTTTACAACATGGGGACTCATCTACAGCCAAGCGATCTTCTATAACGAGTTTCCGCGCACGACGCTATTCACACTCGTACCACCAGAGTTTCCAATCATAGGGAAAATGACGGGCGGTATACGGGTCTATCGGGAAGGATTATTTCACGGGATTGTCCAGTCACTCCGCTTCAACACGACGCTCGGCATCGGGTGTTTCATCATTTGGACGACACAACCGCGGGATATGCTCCTCGCATTGGCGCAACTCCGCGTGCCAGCAACCCTCGCTTTTATGGTGACAACGGCACTGCATTTCATCCCCGTCATCGCCAACGAGGCATCGGCTGTGTTTCGATCGCAGCGATTGAGGGGATTCCGCTATCTCCGAGCCAACCTATTCGCCACCTGCCGCGGTGTTATCAATAGTTTTCGTCCGATATTAGCGGGCAATATACGGCATGCCACGCATCTCAGTGAATCCGTTGAGAGTCGCGGGTTTTCACCGGAGACAGCGACACAACGCACCTCACTACGGACACTGAAGATGGGGATATGGGACTATAGTTTGCTTGGGGTGCTGGCTACCTGTTTAATCGGTATCGTCAGTTTGAAACTGATCTATTTCTGCTACGCAAACGGCATCTATTACGCCTCATGGCTGCGGCATGTATATACCTTCACGCGCGAGGTTTTGTGAATAGTCGTCAGTAACCAGTTACGAGTTACCAGTAAGAGAAAGACTTGATAAATCAGACTCTCACTGCGAGGCACTCTTAACTGGTTAGGGGTCACTGATAACTATTTTACCGTCCGACTTCCCACGCCAGATGTTGCAATTCCGGTCCGATCAACTTTTCCCACGCCAATTCCACAGCAGCAGTCGAACCCGGCGTAGAGATAACCACTTTCCCGCGATAGACCCCCGCCGTTGCCCGTGATAACATCGCCGCTGCACCGACCTGATCATAGCTGAACATCCGAAAGAGTTCACCGAATCCGGGAAGCGTCTTTTCCAACTTACGATTGAGAATGTCGAATGTAGTATCGCGGGGTGCGATACCGGTGCCGCCGTTGAACAAAATGACTTGTGCTGCACTTTCCGCCATCTCGTCTAACACTGTTTCCACTTGGTCAGGTTCATCTTTAATGATCTGATATGCAACGACACTATTGCCTTCCGCAGCGAGTTGCTCGCGTAAAAACACAGCGTTCTTATCTGTTTCAGGGGTGCGCGTATCGCTCACGGTGACGATCGCGACAGCGACAGGTCCCTCTTCGGTTGCCATTTCTCGGTGTTGTTGTGTACTTGAAGAAGTTGTTGACATTATTATTTCCTTTTTTTTGGTAGTGATAACTAATTCACTGATTCGGATAAGTCTTATTCAAATGCTTCGGCATTGTGAAAAAAACGCCTCCCGTCTGTTCCGCAAGGGTCTTCTGAAAATCTGTAGGTCCTGGATGACCAATCACATAAGCACGGATCCCTAATGACTGACATACGCTAAGTGCGCGTTCAGGTGGATACTTACCCGTCGTCGGTTCGTCTGTCAGAATGAGCAGAATTCGGCTCGCGTACGGACTGAATTTTATTTTCGGAACGCCTTCCACAATTGCGTCGATAAGGTGTTCATCGCCACCGAAAGGGTCTTCCATATAGCTCGCCAACATCGCTTCGTTCAGCGGCATCTGCGTGACGACCGTGCCATTGATAACCTTAATCGCATCTTTCGCCTCTGCGAAACGGATCAGCCCGATCCGATACTTAATAGGCAGAATGTCTAACCGACCGATAAGCGTGCTTAAACCGAGCATAATCGCTTGAGATCTGCCGCCCATGCTCCGACTGTAATCGAGCATCACAACAATATCCACATAAGTGCCAAATCCTTTTTCAGGGGATGCCGCGGGTGTGCCACCTGCGTAAACGTTCAATCGGTTCTTTTCGCTTCGGATAGTGTACATGCGTCTGCTATTGCGATCGTTGATGAGCCATCTACTGCCCCGATGTTGCGTCATTGCTGTGAAATTCTCCGAAAGATTCCAGCTTTCAGGGTAGACACCGGCATAGACGTTCAATCTGTCGCCCTGTTTACGGATCGTGTAAGTATGATTGGTGGCATAGTCCGTAATGACCCACAGATCTCCCTTCTCCTTTTCCCAGACCTTGGCATTGTTAAAGAGGCTACCGCCTAAGGATAAAGAGATACCATTTGCTTCAAATTCACGTGCCAATTTCTTTGCCGGTATATCACCGTCTTCGAGTTCAATTTCAAATTTTGACTCCATGCTAAATAACATCTGACCCCCGCTGCGCCGGATGTCTTTGACGATATCCCGGAACACCTTGATAAACGCGCTATTTCCTTTACGCGTACTCGGGAGCGTCGTTCGACCCACACCCTCAATATCTCCCGGAATGCGCTGCCACAGTCCAGCTGTCTGTTCAGCGATTTGTTGCTGAAACGGTTCTGGGTGTCCAAGAACGTTGACCCGGACCTCCTGTAGTTGATACTCCTTGATAGCCTTCTCACGCATTTTGGTGTAGGAATCTTCTCTCTTGAAAGCCGTCGATGCAGGTTCATCGGTTACCAGGATAATAAATTTATCGGCATCCGCATGGAAATCAATCCGCTGAAGTGTATCTATTAAAGCGTCAAGTGCGTGTTCATTGCCGCTCAGCGTTGCTTTTTGCATCCGTCTACGCAGCATACCGACATCCGGCAGCAAAGAGCGGATCTCTAAATTTTGCCCCGTCTGCCGGACACTGAATTCAGACATACCGAGATGGTATTCTAAATTGACGAGGTCAAAGGCATCCGTCAAGGCATACAGGTTCGCTGCAACTTGCTGGATGTTGTCCCGCATACTTGCGCTGGTATCGAGGACAAAGACGACGTTAACTTTATCCAATTCTCGTGTCGCTATGATATGATTGGCAATGTTTTCAAGCGCCTCAGCGAAAGGATTGGTGCTGTCCCCCTCGCCAGTGCTTTCACCTTCGTCGTCGCCATCACCGTCCCCAACGGTTCCGATTTCGGAAGTACCTGTCGATTCCAGTCTGTGGAAACCGTCGCCGCCATCACCCTTAACGCGTTGCCGTAGGCTCTCTACGCCATCACCCGCCGTGGTCTGAAAAGGACTTGCGACTGATTCGTGGATCGGTGTGGTTCGGCTACTAAAATGGCGTGCATCTGTGGTTACATCCGGCAGTGAGGTCTCTATATCCGACACAGATTTTGTCGCGCTATGTAGCAGTTCCTGCTCGGACTGCCGCAAGGTTTCATTCATCGGATTCGCAGCGGCTGCCAGATCCAAATGGCGTTGACGCTGCTGCGTAGAGGGATCCGTTTGCTGTGGCACCCGTAGTTTTTTAGGGGGCGGCGGTTTGAGGCTCCGGCGTTCTTTGGGGGCAGTTTTCGGTTTTATTAGTTCCACCGCCAGCACATCCTCATTCCCTAACTGTCTTTGGGTATAAAACGAGAACATAAAGACAATTGCAAAGCAGAGATGGACGACACTTGAAAAGAGGAGTGCGCGTAACGAGCGCTGTTTTCTATTAGAACGGTTCACGGCTTTTCTCCATTTCGATAAGTCTGTTTATTCCGCACGCCGACTGACACTATTGCGTACTCTATTTAACCTAAGTTGCCACCTATACGTTGACATTATATGTTAAGTCAACGAGCAATTTCTATGCCAATCCGCACAATACCGCACCCATAGGTTCATTGTAATCAGGACGGACGCATTTTTCACTGATAATCTACTGCAGGCGGGGTTTGAAACCCTGCAGAAATACTTTCTTCGCATTGGATTTTAGCGTTTGCAAAAACCCTGCAAAGGGGGCTGCGTAAGTCTTGCTAATAAAACTCAGCGAGAACACTGCACAAAATAGGGCATTCTTTATCTGTCATTGCACGAAACAGGGCATATTTATGGTGCCTTAGAGAAATAAGTAGGCATTTACCAGTAACTCGGCACCTTAGCGAAGTCCTCAAAGTCGCGCTGATAACTACTGCCTTTTCACATCTCCCCATGTCGTTGTTAGCAAGTGAGGTTGTGGGGCAACTGGTAGTGCATACGCTGGGTCAAACCAATCGCCTCCCCAATTTCCAACGCTAAACATGCCAGCGGCATGCGTTAACTGCGTCCGAATGCCCCGGTTTATATCAACTTTAAAGATCTGAGATTTTCCATTAATTTCTTGTGTATAAAGCACTTCTTCTCCGCTGGGCGATAATTCAGGGTACCCCGCATCAGGTCCGGCTTCATCAACAAGCTGCCGCAGATTCGTGCCATCACGGTTGACAACGAAAATCACCTGTTTATCCCGCCATGCGTTATGTAGACCTTTATCCAAAATAACAGGTAACGGATGATTGTTCCCAGAAAAGGCGAGTTTATCACCGGTTGCCGACCAAGATGGCGCGTTTTGCCAAGGCAGCGCTTTCTTGGGTAAGAGGCGTTTATGATTTCGTGTCCGGACGTTGACGAATACAATCCATTCTAACCCAGGTGAAGCTACACCGCAGGCGATTTCTGTACCATCCGGTGCCCATGCTGGATCCGAGCATTTTACGAAGAATTCCGTATCTTGTTCAGCTAAAGTTGTAATGTAGGTACCGGTTGTACCCTTAGGTCCATATTGGTATCTGTAAGCGATCTGTTTACCATCGGGTGCCCAAGACGGTGACACTCTCCAAGCCTCTGCTTTCCTTTTGAAGACGCGTCGGACGTTGGAACCATCGGGATCCATGAGATACAGGTCTCGATTGCCCCGGGGTCGAAAATCTCTGCGGTTGGAGATGAAAAGAATCTGTTCACCCGTCGGCGACCAGATGGGTTGCTGATCCGTTGCGGGATGTTGTGTTAGGTTCACTTGTTCAGAACCGTCTGGGTTCATGATGTAGATTTCGCTATTGCCATCGCGTGCCGAGGTAAATAAGATTTTCGGAGTCGTTGGAGCTTCAGCGAAAATCAGTGAAACACTGACATTCAACACCAACGAAATGAACATCACAAAGGTTGACAACCGCATCGTTTTCATATAACACCCCATAAATAATCACCGATAACTACGACTTTTTCATATTTCCCCATGTCGTTGTTAGCAAGTGCGGTTGTGGGGCAACTGGTAGTGCATACGCTGGATCAAACCAATCCCCACCAAAATTACCAAATCTTGGGAATCCAATATGGGTCAACTGCGTCCGAACGCCACTGTTTACATCGACTTTGAAGATATGTGTCTGATTATTAATTTGCTGTGTATAAAGGACCTGTTCTCCATTTGGTGATATTGCAGGTGCCCAAGCTTCTTCACCGGCTTCATCAACGAGTCGTTGGAGCCCCGTGCCGTCGCGGTTCACAATGAAAATAGCCTGTTTATCCCGCCACGCATTGTGCAACTCTCTATCCAAAATAGCAGGTATGGGATGCTTATTTCCAGAAAAGGCGAGTCTGGCTCCGACAGCGGACCAAGACGGGTCGTGTTGCCAAAGTAGTGATTTCTTGGGTAGTGGTTGCTCCCGCGCCCGCGTCCGGAGATTGATAAATGTAAGCTGCGCGCCCTGCGGGGAACTTACACTACAGGCGATTTCCGTGCCATCCGGCGACCATGACGGACCTGAACCTATCGCAATATGTTCCACATCTTGTTCACCTAAAATCGCAATATGGACACCATACTCGGGGCCACCCCAGTCCAAATTATCATAAGCGATCTGTTTGCCATCGGATGCCCATGATGGCTCTGATCTATTAATTTTCGCTTTCCTTTTGAAGACGCGTCGGACGTTGGATCCATCCGCGTCCATTAAATACAGATCTCTCACACCGCCACGATCAGAGATAAAAAGAATCTGCTCTCCAGTTAGGGACCAGACAGCACCCTGATCCGTTGCGGGATGTTGTGTTAGGTTCACCTGTTCAGAGCCATCTGGATTCATGATGTAGACATCGCGATTCCCTTCGCGTGCAGAGGTAAACAGAATTTTTGGGGTCGTTGGGGCTTTTGCAAAAAGTGGGTAAACACATATATTCACTACCAACAGGGTCAATATGGCAAAACCTAACAACCGCGTCGTCTTCATCAAAATCTCCTCAAGAAATCAGGGATGTGTCCATAAACATATATGGAGAGAGGTCGTAGACATTTTACGAAACTTAGGTCATTATAACACGTACAACAAAGTACAGCAAATTAAAGTTGACAAAATTGATACTTTCTGCTAAACTTTTAGGAAATCGATTGCTTTGCACTTTTTTCTTGCAATTCATATCCAAAAAGTGCTATAATTGATTAAGCGTATTCTAATCAACTTCTCAAGGTGACGTATACTACCCCGCGGAAGATGAAAAGCAGAATCGCACCGCTGACTAAAACCGACATCGGTTCGGTTTACCGATGGTATGTCAGCACTAAGACGCGTGATTTACATGCAGTACTGCTATCACGAAAAGTAAGAATCTGATGAGGTAACGGATCTTTGGGAAGCGCGCTTTTTGCTCAAAATTCGGAACCTCGTGTATATTTTGAAGAAGGAGAATTCATAGCTATGAAAAAACTAACAATCTTTATCACACTTGCCTGTGTTGTGATGATTTCGCCTATAGTGCTCGCACAAGATTGGCAGACAGGTGATGACTGGATTGCAAAATGGTGGGGACTTGATCTGGTAACCGAGACTGGAGGTTTCGGCACCTCCGCGGGGAAAGATTATCTGCTTGAAGGTAGCCAAAAGTCTAACAGTGAGTTCGGTACCCCTATTATTTCAAATGCCTCTGTTTCGACGCGCGATGGGGCAGGAAAAACAGCAAATGCCATCGTTGATCTTGAGGAAAATGGCGGGCCACTCACTTGGGGTATTGTTGATCTTAATGTCGAAGATCAGTACAACATGTCCACAAGCCACGGTTTCGGTGACGCATCAAACATCACATGGCACGGCATTATCGTCATTATTTCACCAGAGGATCGGACGACGACGATGCACCCCGCACATGATGATCACGCCCAAATCTGGCTCAACGGCACACAGATATATGATAATTCCGTCTGGACAGGTGGTGCACAGGAAGTCACAACGCCAACTGAAATTCAACTCAAGAAGGGTGAAAATTACTTGCACTACAAGTGCGGTGAATCGGGCGGCGCGGATTACCTCAATCTCCGCTTTGAACCAACCGACACAGATCTCCTCATCGCTCCGACAATGAGCGGTCTCTTCTTGGATGTCTTGACACCGGTTGAAGCACGCGGAAAACTTGCGACACAGTGGGCAAATCTCAAGCGGAAATAATTTTTTCGTTAACGAAAAAAACCCGTATCCAAAACCGGATGCGGGTTTTTTATTGTCTGACCTCTTCCCGTAGAATTCTCGCTGCGAAGCACTCCTGATCGCTACATTCCTATTGTTCTGATTCTATAATCCTCAAAACCTGATTGATAGATATATCCTCCAACACCTGCCTCGTCCCACTTTGCCATACAACCGTAATCTTCTCAACACCCTGATGCGCGCCTAAACCGAACAGCAACCGCGTATCACTCCCTGACGCATAACTTGAACCGCTCTTTACCTCTCTGATCTGTGTTATCTTCCCCGTCACAACCATAACCTTCGCCCCGATACCATCACGGTTACTTCGGGTGCCAATCAATTTGATCGCCAACCAATTTTTCTGGTTTCCACCATCGTTCCGAAGTAAAACTGATCGCTGGTTGGAATTCACGACGACAATATCGGTATCGCCATCATTATCGTAATCGGCAGTCGCGGCAGCTCTCCCCACCAGTGCCTCTGTGAAATAAGCACCAGTAGTTCCCGACACATCGGTGTACGTCCCATCACCACTGTTTTGGAACATCTGGTCGCGTTGCGCATAGGTCTCATGGTCCATCAAGATTTTGATGACATCTTGTGGATGCCCATTGGCACAAAACAGATCGAGGTGCCCATCGTTATCGTAATCTAAAAAAAGTGGACTGAAACCGACAAAGGGCAGTGTCGGTTGCTCCAATCCGCTATCTGCAGTCGTGTCGGTAAAAAACAGTCCTTCCTCGTTCTTATAGAGAGTCGCTTTTTCAGAATTTGCGACGATGAAGTCAAACCACCCATCACCGTTGTAGTCCGCGCTATCTATACCCATAGAGCCTTCAGCAACCCCTTTCTCGTCATAACCGACACCGATGAATAGACTCTCATCTGTAAAAGTGCCATCGCCGTTGTTATGATACAAGAAATTTCGGTTGGTATCGTTAGTGACATAAATATCCGGGAACCCGTCATTATCGTAGTCACAGACGACAGCCGCCATGCCTCTCCCCTCAGTCGGGTTTGTCACACCAGCTGCCGCAGCGACATTTGTAAATGTCCCGTCGCCGTTGTTTCGGTAGAGCACATCAGCAGTCCCCTCGTAACTCCGGGGATGTCCGTAACCAATGATACCTTTAAAGGTTGTGACTGGCATCGACACTTGATAGGCCAAATAGTTGACGACAAAAATATCCAAATCACCATCTACATCGAAATCGAGATAGACCGCTGCGATACCCCAATGGTCGTTATCAATACCAGAGGCTTCGGTGATGTCAGTAAAGGTGCCGTCACCGTTGTTTTGGTAGAGTGTATCCCGTCCAAAGTTTGCGACATAGAGATCCGCATCACCATCGTTATCAATATCACCCGCGGCGGCTGCCATCCCGTACCCTGTGTCACCTGTCCCAGAAACCTCGGTAACATCTGTAAAGCTGCCATCACCTTCATTGCGATAGAGCACATTTCCGAGCGGTGTCTGTTGTGGCTCTTGCTTCGCTTGCGGAACATGACCGCTGTTAACAAAATAGAGATCCGCGTCACCATCGGTATCGTAATCGAAAAAGACAGCACCGGATCCCATCGTCTCAATGATATGTTTATGTTCGGTTTTACCGTTGCTGTGTTTGAAGTGGATGCCCGCTGCTTCGGTGACATCCACGAAAATAGGCGGTTGTGCGCCAGCACTGCTTATAAGGATAACTGAGAGAAGTAAGGCGAGTTGAGGCATCAATAGTTTGGAAAGTTGATACTTTAGCATTATGTCGGACTATTTAGATGTTTTTTCAGCGGTCTTTGCCAATCGGAAACCGACAAAGGAAGTCTTCAAATTAGGATAGAGATAAAACCGAAACGTAGTGCTGCACCGGCTGATCTTATCAACCCAAGAACCCCCTCGGATAACACGCCAACTGCCGACAGCCGGTCCTGTTGGATTCCGCTTCGGACGTTTCGTGAAGGCTTGCGAAGTGTGCCAGTAATAGACATCACTATACCAATCCGCAGTCCATTCCCAGACGTTGCCTGCCATATCCATTACACCGTAGTAACTCTTACCCTTCGGAAAACTTCCAACGGGCGCGAGACCATTCTTATAACCATCATTATTGGCAGCGGTGTTCGCGTAGGGTTCGATTGCATTGCCCCAGGGCCATACCCTGTCAGTGTACCCGCGCGCAGCTTTCTCCCACTCCGCTTCTGTCGGTAGACGCATGCCTTTCCAAGCCGCATAAGCATTCGCGTCGTGCCAAGAAACACCGACAACAGGATGATCTGGAAACTGCTTTGCGCGTTCAGGCCAGTTCCCGATCTGCGGAATGTGTGTAAAGTTTTCGGGGGTATGTCGCTGCATCTCTGCTGCGGAATCGGCTTGCAGTTTCCAAAATTCATAGTATTCGGCGTTCGTTACTTCGTACTTGCTGATGTAATAGGCACCCAGATAGACTTTATGCATCGGTCTTTCATCAGCGGCGCGGTTGTCGCTTCCCATTGTGAAAGTCCCAGCAGAGATTAATATCATATTCTCTGCATCTTGTGCCAATACAGCAATACCGGGGGAAAGCAGAAGCATCAGATATTTCGCTATCACACTGAAATAACTATTTCTGTTTCGCTTTCTGTTCGGATAAAAGATGTTCATAGGCGCGGTAATGCTCCTGGGCGAGCTTCTGGTTTCCAAGACTCTGATATAATTTTGAGACGTTAAGATGGTAGTAGGGTTGCTCGCTATCAAGTTCGATCGCTTTTTGGAACGTAGCGAGTGCCTCTCGTCGTTTGCCTTGCATCGCATACGCACTACCGAGGGTGTTATAAAGGATCGACTGGTCGGGCATCAGCTGGACAGCCTTTTCGGCGGCTTCCGCAGCATGCTTAGGATAGTTTAGCGCCATAAACGTTCGGCTTAAGCCGTGATGAAAATTGGCGTTGTTCGGTGCGAGTTCAATGCACCTCTGAAAGACTTGGACGGCTTCGGGATAGTTTTTTTGGCTCATCAACACGGAGGCTAAGCCTGACCACGCTTCGAGGTTGTTCGGTTCTGCGCGCGTGAGGCGCGCGAGACGTTCATATTCAGCAAATTCCTTTTGTAATTGCTGGTAAATTTGCATCTCGGCTCTGCTTTTCTCGCGGTCGCCTAAGCGGAGATACGCCATACCAAGCCCATAATGCGGTTCTGCATAACGTCCAGGTCCGAATGCTAATGCCTTTTGGAAGTTCTCTATCGCTTTCGTGTATTCTTTTAAGTTGAGGTACGCCGTACCGAGTTCTTGATACGTGCCTGCTGCTTGGGGTTTCAGCGTCAGGGCTTCCGTCAAGGCGGGGGCAGCTTCGCCGTAGCGCCGGAGTTTTATGAGCGTTTTGCCGAGCATTTCCTGCCCGCGCGCATGATGCGGTGAAAGTTCGACAACCTGTTGTAACACTGGCACCGCGTCTGCCCATTTATCAAGTTTGAAATACACAACACCGAGCGAGTAGAGTGCCTCAATGTTGTCGGGCATCAGTACCAAAGAACGCTGATAACTATCGGCAGCCTTGTTCCAGAATTGCTCTTGGGCATAGGCCATACCGAGATAGTGTAGGATTTCAGAGTGATCAGGTTCGATCGCCAGTGCGGTTTCAAACTCAGATATCGCCGTCTGATTGTCGCCACGGAATATAGCACTAAACCCTTGCTCTACGTGTCGAACGTACTTGCTATGGTCGCCAGATTTTTCATCGGCGATACCAGAGAGCGGCAGACAGATCCAAAGAAAAATAACAATTTTCAACCAATTTCGCATTTTCTAATTTCCTTGCGGTTCAATCAGGTAAGTTATCGAACAATCTCTGTTGTGTATATCCAGCACGGCGTGTTGCTTGTGCTTACTTTTCTTGGGTTAATTCTAACTGTAGTCCCGAAAAAAGTCAAGTTTTTCATAAAGTACGCCAGTAGCACTCAATTGTCGGTTTTTTTGACTATTTTCACGGAAGTATCGCGAGCACAGCTCGCTCCTACAAAGAAATATCGCGAGCACAGCTCGCTCCTACAAGGAAGAGTGTTACGCGGAAATCTGTGTAATCCGTGTCACCCGCGATTCTGACAATGAACGAAACATACACATTAAATAATTCCTCAATAAATAAAACCAATCAATGCTATACTATGCAGATACTATTAAATTCAGAAAATAAAGGATTAGAAATAGATATGAAACAGGTTACAATTTATCGCGAGCCGGGCCGTTATGCGGGGTGGCCAGCGAATTACGGCATCTGGGCATGGGGCAATGAAATCGTTGTCGGTTTTACCGTGGGCTATCACAAATCGGACGGAGGGTTTCACCGCCGCGATCGAGATAGACCCTTTGTAGGCATGCAAGCACGAAGTTTAGATGGCGGCGAAACATGGCAGCTCTCGGAAACACCGTGCCGTCTACCCGCAAGAGGCACCTTATCCGCAGATGAGCATGTGGAGGAACAGCATAGATCGACAGCAGGCGCAGCGTTCGATACACCGCATCGCGTCGATTTTACGCACCCAGATTTTGCGATGATGTGCAGCCGATCCGGTCTCAGAGAAGGATCGTATTCGTGGTTTTACACCTCTACAGATCGGTGTAAAAGTTGGGACGGTCCCTTTAAACTGCCGATGTTCGGATACACTGGTATCGCAGCGCGCACGGATTATCTTGTTTCCAGTACAGATGAATGCTTGGTATTCCTCACAGCATCAAAATCAGACGGTGAGGAGGGATTGGTATTCTGTGCACAGACAACCGATGGCAGTGAATCCTTCTCGTTGTTATCTCAGATCGGACCTGAACCCGAAGGGTTTGCGATCATGCCTGCGAGTGTTCGGTTATCGGATTCACGGATTTTAGTCGCGGTCCGGTGCCGCGGTGAAGGTAAAGATGCACGCGTAGACTGGGAAGAACGGCTAAACTGGATTGATCTCTACGCTTCAGATGATAACGGACAGACATGGAATTACGTGAACCAACCCGTTGAAAATACGGGACGTGGCGGGAATCCACCAACATTAACGCTTCTTCATGATGGTAGGCTATGTCTGATCTATGGGTACCGGGACACACCGCACCGAATGTGCGCGAAGTTGAGTCATGATGCTGGTGAAACTTGGGGCGAAGAAATCGTCTTACGCGATAACGGTGGCGACCCTGACATCGGCTACCCTCGCACAGTCCAACGTCCTGACGGAACTATAGTAACCATCTACTATTTTGATGAGGAACCCGATGGCGATCGGTTCATTGAAGCGACATTGTGGAAGCCGTAGCGGTTTACTCAGTGCTTGAACGCAAATCGAAACAGACCAGACGATCTTTGCCACGGATGTAAAGATAACCACCTGCAAGCACAGGGGCTGCCCAAGCCGGGTATTTCACTAACGAACTACCGTTTTTATCTTTCGGTATAACTTGCGAGATTACTTCTAATTTCTCCGGTGTGCATTTAAGGAGCATCAAGCGTCCGTATTCGCCGAGATAGATGAAGTAGTCGTTCACCCACAGCAACGAAGCGCGTTCATCGACACGTTGCGACCACGTGACTTTACCCGTTTTGAGTGCCACGCAACGGAGCTCTGCTCCGTTAGGGCGTTGCCCGCTACAGGCATAAAGGTAGCCCTCATGATGGATTGCGGTGTTCCAGTGCAACTCCAAGGACTTGTTACGGCGCGACGCGCGATCTTTCCAAACGACTTCGTACCCGCCCGGATGCACCTTAACAACTGAGCTGCCAATGCCGTAGGACTCACTAATAAAAACATGGTCATCGGCAATAACCGGACTCGAAGCGTTGACAGATTCAATCTTAGGGTGCCGCCACGGATAGTGGAAGTCTATTTCACCCGTTTGGGGTTCAAAACCGACGAGTCCGCCACGCAGGAGCGCGAATCCCCAACGTCTATCATCAATAGTGGTGAAAATTGGGCTCGCGTAACTCGCGAGTTCATCGGCGATTTGGTAGACAACCTCACCCGTGTGTTTGTTAAAAGCGACGATGCCGCTTCCGTTAGAGGCAGGTCTACCGTTCGCGCCCCAAATATCTTTCGGGCTGCCCGGTGGCGAACCACCCATCTGAACAATGAGCAACTCGCCTTCTACTGCAGGTGCTGAAGCGACACCGAAAAAGTTTTGGACGACGTGGAACTGCGCCATCGTGTCAATTTCCCACAAACCTTTACCGTCTGAAGCCCTGACACAATGTAACATCCCGTCTGCGCCGAAGATATAGACGCGGTCTTCGTCAACAATCGGACAACACCGCGGCCCGTTGTTGTAACCGTACATATCTTCGTAGTCTGTTGGATATTCAAACCGCCAAAGTTCGTTGCCAGTGCTGCTCTCCAAACAGGTGAGGCGCGCCATATCTCCGTGACGTGCGAAGATAAAGAGTCGCCCGTTTGCCACCGTTGGCGCGCCGTAACTCGTGCCGATCTTTTTTTCCCAGACGACCGGGGGACCTGTTTCTCCCCACGGTGCGAGATCTATCTTTTCCTGCGATTTTCCATTCCGCTCAGGACCGAGAAAATCGTTCCAATCAGCAGCAAACGTCCCTATCAACCCTGTCAACCAGAGGTTTAGGAGCAGCAACAAGACAATGCGCGCGAATGTTCTCACGCGGCGACCTCCTCATTGGCTCGCTTCACGAGGGCATTCATATAGGCAATCGTGTACGCGGTGCCGACGCGGTGATCACCTGCCATGCTCGGAATGTGGTCTGGAATCAGTACACCGTTGAAATCGACTTCACGAAGGGCTTTCGCGACGTGATACATATCCTGATAACCGTTATCGACAAAAGTCTCAACGAAATGTGGGAGCGGTTGATCGACATTGCGGAAATGGACTTTAAAAATTTTGTTCCGTTCACCGAAATAACGGATAGACTCAATCACATCTTTACCCATCAATTCGCCGCCTTCTAACCAGCAACCGACGCAGAAACACATCCCGACATTCGGGCTATCAGCAATCTCAAGGGCGCGTTTGTAGCCTTCAAAACTACTGAAGATACATCTCGGAATTCCGGCGAGATGGAGTGCGGGTGGGTCGTCGGGGTGGATACCGATCATCACACCGGCTTCCTCCGCGACGGGTGCGGCCTGCTTGATGAAATACGTGTAGTTATCCCAAAGTTCCTCTTCGCTGTATTCGCGTCCGTGTGAGAGCGGCATCTTATATAGATTCCCGCCCCAGTGTCCCTCTTCGGCAGTTTTAAGATTAAATGCCCTCGCACTGGCACCACCACGCGTCGTCTCACGCTCAGTACTCCAGATACCGTTACCCATGTGTGCGTAGGTCGTATACGGAATCCCGGCTCTACCGAGATCGCGGATGTACTGCTTGTACTGTTCAACTTTCGCGTCGCGGTTCTCCAAGTTCAGCACAATCCCGTCTTGATTGTGGACATCAGAGTTGCCAAACCCGTAGATTTTCAGTCCAGCGTTCTCGAAAATCTCGCGACGACTCATGAAATAATCGTAGTTTGCGTTCTCACCGTTTGTCCAAAGAACGACATAGTCAACGTCCATCTGTTTAGCAAACTCCAAGTCTGCTTCGCTCGGTTCCGGCGACATCTGTGCCGTAACTTTCATACCGGGTTCAATGTTGTCCAAAGGGGTTTGCGTTGCCATTTTGTCCCTCCATTTTTTAACAGTTTTCGGTTAAGACCTTGTAGTGGTTATCAATTCTGTTACTGCCACAAGATACCTCTTTAACTGATAACCGGCAACTACTCTTCATCGCCAGCCTCTTCTTTGAGTCGATATAACTCTGCTGTCAATTCGGTAACAATATCTGCGTACGCTGGATCATCGTAGACGCTGCACATCTCGTTTGGATCTTTCTTCAGATCGAAAAGTTCCCATTCCGGTGCTTTCGATTCATCAAGTGAACCGGTAGTGCCGAGTGCCTCGCCGTAATAATAAATGAGTTTATAGCGATCCGTCCGTATCCCATAGTGCGCTGGAACATAGTGGTGTGCGAGGTGCATCCAATAACGGTAATACATGGACGTTCGCCAGTCCTCAGGTGTTTCGCCATTGAGGATGGGTCGTAGACTTGTGCCTTGCATGTCGTCAGGGATTGACACGCCTGCATAGTCGAGCCACGTCTCTGCGAAGTCTATGTTTAACGCCATCGCCTCGGACGTCCTACCGGGTTGAATCTCGCGCGGGTATCGGACAAGGAAAGGCATTCGTAACGATTCTTCATACATGAACCGTTTGTCATACCAGCCGTGATCCCCTAAGAAAAACCCTTGGTCAGAGGTATAGATGACGAGTGTGTCGTCCGCAATACCGTCTTCGTCGAGATAGTCAAGCATCCGCCCCACATTGTCATCAATTGAAGCGACGCAGCGGAGATACTCTTTGATATATCGCTGGTAATTCCAGTTTGCCATCTCCGCCTCGGATAGTCCTTCAGGCGGCGGACCGAGTTTATCAATCTTGAGATCTCTTTCGGTCATATGGCCGAAAACACGCATCTTCGCTTCCTTCGCAGCGTTTGATCGGTTCGCGTAATCGTCGAAAAAGTTGTCCGGCATCGGAACATCGCCGTCCTCGAACATGTCGGCGTGTTTCTCATCGGAATCCCATGGGCGGTGGGGTGCCTTGTGGTGGCACATCATGAAGAAAGGTCTATCTTTATCGCGGTTCTGCAGCCATTCCAATGAAAAATCGGTAATGATATCGGTGGTATAGCCTTTGTGGGTTTTCCTACCGTCCGGTTCAATCATCACGGGATCGTGATAGAGTCCTTGTCCGGGCAGCACGTTCCAATAGTCAAAGCCTGTCGGGTCGGCATCACCGCCGTGTCCGAGGTGCCATTTGCCGACCATCGCGGTTTGGTAGCCATCCGCGTGTAGCATCTTCGCGACATTCGGTCTTCTACCGTCAAAATGGTCACCCAATGTTTTGACACCGTTGAGATGGCTGTGTTTGCCGGTCAGAATATTCGCACGGCTCGGTGTGCAGATGGAATTAACGCAGAAACAGTTGTGGAGAATCATGCCGTCGTCTGCGATACGGTCAAGGTGCGGTGTTTGGTTAATCCGACTTCCATAACTACTGATAGCGTGTGAAGCATGGTCGTCGGACATGATGAATAGGATATTAGGTCTGCTCAATTGTGGCTCCTTTGAATTTAAAATTTGCCTTATCATATCCTATTTCCGTATGAGAAGTCAATCTTTTTTATTCAATAGCCGTCAGCCATCGGCGGTCAGCAGTCAGTTAATGGTTCCCAGTTATCAGTTGTCAGAATATTATAGTAGATCCAGTAATTACCTATACACTCACGGGAAGGCGAGGTTACAAACCTCGCCAGCGAAGGAGAGGTGTTTTGTGCTTCTGAGCGTGTAAACTTATTTTTTGATTTTACTATAACAAAACAAACGCACCAGAAATTCATCAGGTGCGTTCAGAAATAGAGGCTGTGAATTGTGTAGTTTCTTGTTAGGAATGTTCAACCAGCGTTTAAGGCGGGTGGCATCTCAGCAAGGGAATACGCTTGCTCTTTGGCACCAGTTTGCCGTTGATACCATTTCATCCATTCCGCGCCTTCTTTTCCAATGCCTTTTACCGTACCTCTTGCTTCTTGATAACAGGAGATGAGAGCAGGTATAATCACAAAAAGGATCGGCATAAAAGCGAGAAAATCGCCGTATCTGAAAATAAAGGCGAGAAACCAGCAAGCCAAATGAACTATAAGAGACATCGGATGGTGTGCGATGAATTGCAGAGTCTTTTGTGCTGTTCTGAAATAAGAATTTGTTTGCGGACCCTCTGATGGGGGTGGTTCCTCAAAAACCTCTCCACGGTTTATCGTTTCTTGTTGCCGTTGGTACCACTGCATCCATACTTGTTGCGCATTAGCAATACCTTTTAGGTTGCCTCTTGCCTCTCGGTAACCAATCACGAAAACAATAAGAGCGATCCAAGGCAGCATTTCTCCAAACATACCTATTAAGTCAAATACTTCAAAAATATCTTCAGGCGTGTCCTCGGGTCGGAGTGTCATAAAGATTAGAAACACATACGCGGAAATCCAACACGTAAGATGAACAATAAACGGCTTCAGGTTACGGATCATAAAAAATAGGGTTTCTGGGATTTCCCCGAAATAAGAATAGGCTCTCATATTTTCCGATGATGGTGGCTCTTTAAGGGCACCTTCCTGAGCAATCGCCTTGATTTGTCGGGCATACCACTTCGTCCAGATGCCTCTCTCTATAGCGACACCTTTCAGGTTGCTTCTCGCCTCTCGGTAGCTAAGCATGAGCGTGAATATAACGGCATAGATAACAATTTCAGGAAGGGATCGCACAAAATCGCCTGTGTCGAAAAATAGAATAGGAAGCGCGAACAGTGTAAACCAACAGACGAAATGACCGATTAGGAGGGATGCGTGCCGAAGCATGAATAGCACTGTTTTCCGTGCGGATATGAAATAGGAGCCGCCCGGGATATATTCTGATAACGGTGGTGTCTCGTAAGTGCCTTGCTGCGCCTTTACTAACTGTTGACGCTCGTACCACTGCATCCACGCTTTTCGCTCTGTTGTAATACCCTTTCGACTGCCTCTCGCCTCTCTATAACCAAATGCAAGCGCAAGCGGGACAACAATTATGAGAACTCCATAATGGAAATCCCCGACGACTTCTTCAACAACGAGTGAAAAGGCTGTAACTAATTTCCAGAGGGACCCAGGTAAATCCACAAAGGCTCCGTTTGCTGCCTCAGTCGCATCTGGTAATACACCGTATACAAAAGGATCATCTGACATGGTAATCAAGGCAGAGAGCAATATGCCACATGCAAGCGTGTAAGCGATAAAAGGCATGGGGTTCCAAAGCATAAATAACAGTGGTCTTTTCGCTTTCACTATCTACTTTCCTCATAAGGGATTTTATTCCCGTAAGCACTGTAGACGGGGTTTTAAACCCTGAAGAAACCCCCAAGCAAAAACCCTGCAAAGAGGTTGTGTAAGTAAAAATCAAAAAATGTTTAACGATGGTGGCGGTGATGCAACCGGATAGCCATCTGCTACTGCCTTAATCTGTCGTTGGTGCCACTTCGACCAGACCTCTCCCTCTTTCGCTATACCTTTTACGGTTCCTCGTGTCTCTTGGTAACAGGAGATTAAAGCCGGTATACCAAAGAATATAGCAGTTTTGAAGAAAACGTTCGCAAAATTGCGTGCTGTCTCAATAACACCTGCCCACTCTACGACAACGAATAGCAAAACAAAAGGGGAAAACCAGCATGTGAAATGAAGAATAAAAAACATCGGATTGCGAAACATAACGGATACAGTTCTTCGCGCTTTACTGAAATAAGTGTTAACTTGTGTCGCTTCTGATTTCGATGGTGGTTCCGTAAGCACTACATCTTCTCTTATAACTTCCGGTTGCTGATCGTACCACTGCATCCACGTCTGTCGTTCTTTGGCAATGCCTTTTAGATTGCCTTTCGCTTCTCGGTAACCGATGATGAGAGCAGGAAGAACGATGAAAATCCAACCTTCATCTCTTACGACCTCTTTGACAACATCGTCAAAAATAACCGAAACGATTATAGCGAAGTTCTCAAGCGATTCAGGTAGGTCGCTCAAGGAGGTTTGTATTAGCGAAAGCACACGTGGCCACGGATTGCGCGGATCGCGCATAGATGAACCCTCTGCAGATGGATCCTGTGATGCAACGTTTAAACCAACATAGAGAAACCAGCATACCAACTGAACGATGAATGGAATTGGGTTCCTCGCCATGAATGACAGCGTTTCAAAGACCTTCATAACATCACCTTCTTACGAACGCTTTATTTGCAACTTTGGGGTATTGCGGAGAGATTTTCATCTTTAGTTGCGACGCTATCTGTTTTCTTCAAAATAATTGAAGTCCGCACGTGGTTAATT
The DNA here is from genome assembly GCA_022394775.1 of Candidatus Poribacteria bacterium. Taxonomy (GTDB): domain Bacteria; phylum Poribacteria; class WGA-4E; order WGA-4E; family WGA-3G; genus WGA-3G. The sequence goes on along the minus strand of JAGFCB010000076.1, from coordinate 33,593 downwards.
ATCGCTGTAGAACAAGAACGTGGTGTAGGTGAAATTAAAAATGGCGAGGTTAGAAACCTCGCCTGCAACGATGCGAAGAACAGTTATTTCGCTTTAATTTCTTCCCACGCGCGGTCGTAGTGCCTCGTAAAATCGCCAGGATCTCTCAGCCATTCAAGCGACTCCAGGACTTCTTTGGGTGGATAGATGAATTTGTGTTCGCGTAGGTTTTCGGGTAAGAACGCTTTCGCGGTAGGCACACAGGTACCGTATTTCGTGAAAGCAGTAATCTTGGCGTTGACTTCGGGACGAAGGAGGTAGTTGATGAACTGCTCAGCGAGTGCTTTGTGTGGTGCGGATTTTGGAATACAGACAGCGTCGATAAATTGGCTTGACCCTTCTTTAGGGATAACATACTGGATCGTCGGACGTGTCTCGGCTGCGCGGAACGCATCACCACTCCAGCAGTGCGCCATCACAACATCACCAGCGATAAGAATCTCTTCTGCCTCGCTCTTATACTGTTTCACCAGCGGTTTCTGCGCAATGAGTTTTTCCTTCGCTGCCTTAAGTTCCTTCGGGTCGGTCGTGTTGAGACTATATCCGAGCAGTTTAAGCGCGGCGCCGATCGTTTCACGCTGGTCGTCTAACATACTGAATTGGTTTTTATATTCCGCGTCCCATAGCACTGACCAACTATCAGGTGCCGGTGAGACGACAGCCGAATCGTAAGCGATGCCTGCTGTGCCAAACGTGTAGGGGATAGAATATCGATTTTCCGAGTCAAAGTATTTACCGAGAAACAGCGGACTGATGTTCTGAAAGTTCGGGATATTGCCACGGTTCAATTCGGCTAACAGGTTTTGCTTGATCAATATAGACACCATGTAGTCAGAGGGCATAATGATGTCGTATCCTGTCGCACCCGCCATCAACTTCGTGAGAAGATCCTCGTTGCTGGCATACGTATCAACAAGGACGGTAACTCCAAACTCCTTTTCAAATCCTTCACGGATGTCATCGCTGACGTAGCCTGCCCATGTAAAGACATTGAGTTGTTTCTTCTGCCCGATGCTATCACCGATGAAAAGTGTAAGGAGTATGAAGACTAAGAAGATATATCTGTTGCGCATGTTTACTCCGTTGGTTCTGCTCTATATAGTTAGGTGCGGGACGATTGCGTTTGCTAAAATCGAAACCGCCCCATCTACTGGTGCTACCAAGATATTGACAAAGTCTGTTATCTATGCTAATGTAATAATACTACTTATTCATCAGATTTTTCGGTAGGGAGTCCCTCAGCTTTCCAGCCGCGGAAGCCGCCAGTAAGTACTGAAACGTTTTCATAACCCATGTTTTTTAACGTGTTCGCGGAGAGGGTCGCACGGGTACCACCGCCGCAGTAGGTAACGATGTGTGTGTTTGCGTCAGGGGCGACTTCATCGATATCAAGTTCCAAGTAGCCGCGCGGCAGTGAGACGGCATTCGGCAAATGTTCTTCGTCGTAGTCCGGCTCGTCACGTACATCTAAAAGAATGATTGATTCTGTAGCCTCTGTGAGTTCATCGGGTGATATGTGTCCAACGTTTGCTTTCGCTTCAGCAACGAGTTGTTTAAGGGTTTTCAGTGGCATAGTTTCCTCCAAAATTTTTTAACTATTTGGAACTTACACAGCCCTCTTTGCGGGCGGGGTTTCAAACCCTGAAGAAACACCCTATCAAAAACCCAGCAGGGTGTCATACGTCCGTTATCATGAAAAATGCGTAAGTCCTGTATTGGTTGGGCGAATTTTGAACGATGTTCAAAATTCGGTTTCTGATATATCAGTCCGTCATAGGTTAGGTTTTTAGAACTATAGCACAAGGCGAGTTGATGTGTCAACTTTTTTCATGACAACAAAATCGGTTCTATAGGAAGAGGAAAAAAATGGAATTGCTAAAAAAATCAGTTCAATCCGTTCTTGAAAAAGATCGGATTGGGAGTCCAGTGTTCCTGCGGTGCGTCCTTCACGTCGCCGGTGAAGATGTGAACCCACTATCATCGGTGGCAGAGATGACAGCACTCGCGAATGAGTGGATACCCTCACCACCCGTGAGCGTCTATACACAAGGGGACGCAAACGGAACACAGGTTACGGTAATGGTTCACTATGTAGGTGGACAGATGGCACTCCTGAGTGTCAATCGGGTTGATGTTGATACCGCAATCGACATCATGTTGGTCGGTAACAAAGGGGTCATCTACCATGAAACGCCGGTCGGTAGACACTACTTGAATGCTATTCCGCCAGGATTTGGCGGAACAGGCGAACTGACAGCGGCAATCGCGCAATCGCTTGACAGCGGTCAGCCTGTCGTATTGGAGGGTTGATCATGCAACAGAACGGAAAATATGGAGTCCTGTTACTCGGTGGCAATCGCACGCACCAAGAGAATTACGCCTTGAGTTTTGCGCAGGATGCGCGTTGTAGATTAGTCGCCTTCGCTGACGAACCAGAAGCACCACCAGAACGGATTGCGTTGGCACGTTCGCTTGCGGAATCGATGGATTTGCCGTTCATAGACCTTGACGCGGCATTGGCACGTGAGGATGTGCATATCGTCAGCCTCTGCACGGAGGTAGAACGTCGCGGACGTATAGGTGCGAAATGCGCAGCTGCAGGAAAGCACGTCTATCTCGATAAGCCGATGGCACTTAATCCTGAAGATACAAACAAAATCGTTGATGCGGTTGCGAAAAGTGGTGTCCGAACGCAGATGTTCAGCAATATTCATAGTACATGGGCACGCACTGTCCAGCAAGCATTGACGAGTGGACGGATCGGCGCGCTTCAGGCGATTCATTGTGATGTGTTATTCTCCAAAGGACATCCCGGCACCGCACCTATCGGAGAGAAAAGAATCCAAAAACCCACGCTGGAACGTTATAGCTTCGTTGAAGCCAAACCTGAAATGTTCGATGTCGGTGTCTATGCTGTGTCTATGGTGAATTGGTTGACCCAGAAACGCGTGCAGCGTGTTTTCGGCGGAACGGCGAACTATTTCTTCAAAGAGCATCGCGACTGCGGTCTTGAAGACTTTGGTGCTTTAGTCCTGACGTTAGAAGATGGGATCACAGCGACAATTGTTGGTGGACGCTACGGTTGGCAGAGCCATGCACAAGGCGGTGTTCGGAAAGTCCATCTCGTCGGCACCGAAGGCACTTTGACATTTGATGCGTCGGCGAACCGTTTGGAAGTTTTTGCCGCCGAACCAGTGTTTGAACCGCCAACACCGCATCCGCTCGATCCGATGGGGATGTGGAGTAGCACGCAAGCAGAGATTCAGATGCGACCGAAACAGCAATGGATAGATGTCGGTAGCGGAGATGATGGACAGCGGGAGTTTAGCGCGTTTGTGGATTGTATTGAGAACGGTGTAGAGAGTGAAATGAACGCCGAATTTGCGGCGCATTCTGTGGAGATCATCTGTGCGGGGTATCGTTCCGCGGCAAGCGGGGAGGCTATTGCTATATAGCCTTTCCGCTTATATCAGCCTATAAGCTTCCAGGAATGCAGCTCTGGAAATGCCAGCTTGGGTACAAATCCTGCGCAATGTTGAGCCTTTGATACGACGATGATTCGGCAAGACTAATACATTTCGGCTTCCATCTGGATTCTCACGCGCCATACAGATATGATTCCGTTCACGAATTATACGATATCCTAATTGTTCTAATGCCCGGACAACTCTGTTTTTAGGGGCATCCGTAGGAAAACGAGACATCAGATGTTTACTTCAGTTACGAAAACGTCCAAAGCAGGTTCCTCTGCTTCAAGTTCTTCTTTTCCAAAAGTTTCAATATAAAACCGAATTGCAGAAGTTACGTCCACAATGCTTTCTTCGTAGGTATTACCTTGTCCAATGACAACACCTTTCAATCCTAATGGATAAGCAACATAGCCATCGGTATGTTTTTCGATAATAATTTTGAATGGTTGCATTTTGTTCACCTTATAATAGATACATTCTATCTTTAGGTATTTCGCCAGTGTAATGTATTGCAGCATTACCTACATATTCACCGGATGCTTCATCTACATCGCGGCGTGAAGGACTCCAGACTGTAACTATACCTGAAACAAGCTGCGTCGTTTCCGGATTAATAATACAGTCAACGATAAACAGCCATTGGTTAGGATATTTATCTTCCATTTCTTGTATAGTCATACGCCTTGCAGTTTCTGGCACTACCATGTTTCCGCGGTTCATCTTAAACCCCCTTGAATTTGTTACAGCACACGGAGCGAGTTTTCTTACTACTTTCAAGCACCCTCAATCAATCATACTATGTATCTTATTCATTTTTCAATTTTTCAAAATCAGAACTGTGATTTTAATGATTATAGGATTTAGTAGCATAACCTTTTAGGTTGTGCAGCCCTCACGGCTATCTCATCTCTGAGCCAGACTCTATAACACAAAATTGGGTCGCGTGCGAATGCAGCATTTTTCTCTCTATCCGCTAACACCTATCGCTTCAAGTTGCGCAATCTGTTTTACCCACGATTCTCGGATTTCTGGGGAATAGTCGCCCGGGAGTAGCGATTTCCGTGTGCAATTGAGGAGGGCTTGTAAGGTTTGGTATTGTCTTATCGGTCCAATATTCGGTAGAATCCGATCTTCGGCGACAGCGATGATTTCATCTAAAGTAAGTTCACCCGTAGCCTGCAAATCTTCCTTCAAAATGCTGGCGGCTTCAAGGTCAGAACGCAACGAGGCGAAACTGGCAGCAGAATAGCCTTCAGTTACCTTCAAAAGCCGTTCCACTGCATCGTCAGGGAGAGAACCCGATAAAGCTTTCGCAATCGTCCAACGGAGGAACGCCTCACGGTCTTCACCGCTCGGATCGAGCACCGGCACCACCATATCCCCGACTCTGCCTTCCCGTCGCAAGTCGGGAGAAAGATTGTAGATGCGGGCGGTCATCAGCAGCCATGTGATGTTACCACGCAGCTGCGGATCCGACATCATCGCCTGTATCTTTCCCGTCAAACGTCGTTCAGTGCTATGTGCGTCCTGTCCGACACCACCGAATTGCGTATCCGCTTCATCAACGAAGATGAGCACCTTCACGAGCGCCATCAACAACCGCCGGAGCCGTTCAAAGATGACATCCGTCTGTCCGAACCACATACTACGGATATTCTTGAGGACAAGGACAGGTATATCAAGTTCACCGGCAAGCCCCTCAAAAATAAAGGTTTTTCCACTGCCGATGGGACCGCAAACGCTCATCCCAGCGAGCGCATCAGGACCGGTTGAAGTAATACGCGGGATCAGCTGCGTTTTAAGAAAATCCACCAGTTTTTGGTTCCCAACGATATCTTTTAGACTATGTGCTGGTTTTTTGAACTCTACAACATCTTCACCCAACTGCGCTTGGATAAATTCAGAGACTTTCTCAATAACAGTTTCCGGTTGGAGTCTCTCACCAGCATAACAGGCAGCAAGAAGGAGTTGGCGGAGTGCTTGTATGGATAACCCGGCAGTCAGCATTGCGAGTTGTACTTGTGTGCCCCAGAGGTTTAACGGCTTCTCTACCAATTTCGGTGTGTTGTTAAACCATGAAACAAAATGCTGACGTTCCGACATTCCGGGTGCTGGTATTTCAACAGTGACAACCTGCGGTAACCTAATAATCCGAGAATTCAGGAGACTCGGAGATTCTGTGATGAAGATTACCGTATCGTTACCGTTCATGAAATTGGAGTCGGATATCCAATCCTGAACGATACTGACCCTGTGTCTGTCAGGGAGGGAGAGGCTCCGAATTTCGCCTTCCGGGAGCAACATGTCTGCTGCTTCTATCAGGATAATCAGTTTCTCTGATAACAGCTTTTCGCCTTGTGCGTTTGTGCTGCGGGAGAGCAGGCAAAATTGACGAAGGAGTTCAAGTGCTAACGTCGGGCTGCCGATAGCGTCGTTCATGTACTGCGTAAAAGATGCATCCGATGGCTCTGTGGCGGCATCAAGTGAACCGAGAGATGTCCTTGGAGACCGTGCTGCCTGTGTAGAACTGGGTATGCCACCCCTCGCTTTTATATCAAGATCCGTCTCGGTCGTGCCTCGCCATTGGTTGAACGCTTGCTTAACTTTTTCACGTTCAGCTTCTTGAGCAAATCTTATGGGACCGTTGAGTTCGTAAACGATCAGAATGAACCCGTCTATATCCCAACTATGGGTCAGAAAAGGGACGAGCGTAATATAATCCGTGTCATCTTTTTCGCGTATAAAAAAAAGATCGTGGATATTTCCAGACAGGACGAGACTGCGAGACGTTCCTGAATTAATGAGCATTCCGGCTTCTGTGCGGAATGCATAAGTTGGGCTTTTAACGGCTATAAGTTCTCGCCCCCTTCCAATCTAAAGAGCAGACCTATTTTGTTGATAGCACCTTAGAGCGGCAGCTCAGAATCAGAATCCTCTGTCTTCTTAGCGGGTTCCGTCTCCGTTTTTGTGTCCGTCTGTTGTGCCCCAAAAATCAAAGCGTCAAACTCGTCCGAGGCATTAGATGAACGCGCTGCAGCGAGGAATTCTTCCTCTTCGCTTTTGGAATCCGTACCTGCCAATTCCTGTGCGACCTTTGAACGTCCTTTCGCTTTTTCACGGATCTCTCGCATCCGAGACAATTCAGCAGAGGTTCCGTCCATACTGATACCCGAAAGCATATCAGCGATCTCTTCTTGCTCGCGCGCAGTGATTAGATCAGCAACCGCTTCAGACTGCTCGCTCTTAATCTTATCTAAATCACGATGTAGGCTGGTAATCTGGATTTTATGGGAATCAATATCCGATTGGGCATTTTCGATCTCACCCTCGAGTTCATCAATGCGCGTCTCTTTCTCTTGTAGATTAGAATTGAATTCTTGATAAGCCGTAACACATCGCGTGTATTCGGCGTGCTGTTTGACTTCTTCTGGTGCCATTCCTTCTTTTTGTAAATCCGCAGCGGTCTGCTGCGCTTTCGCAATTGCCCCAGCTTTCAATTCTTCCAAATTTTCGACTTCATCGGTAAGATTCTTTACCGAAGATCTCTTCTGTTCAACAAGTGCAATCAGCTGACCGATGGCTTGCTTATAACGTTGGATGTTGCCTTTCTTATCGCTGATGATGTCCTCATAAGCCCCTCTAACGGCTTCAGGGTTTTCCATCATTCTGTCCGCGGTCTCGTGTGCGCGACCCGTCAGCGTATACCAGATAGACTTGAACAATCGTGTGAATCCGTTTGCCATTTTAACTCCTCCTGTTGGCACGCCATATAAGCGTGACCTTTCTGTAGTGTTTCGTGAGTTGTGCTGATGTCTGTTTGCGCGGTTTTGCGCCGCACTGCAAAACTCATCACATCGTATTTTAACATATTCTTCTTTAAAACTGCAAGAAAATTCTGCATAGCGTTTCAGATAAATTAGGATAGGCAGTTTCAAGCATCTATAAACGGTTTCATATCCCAGAGCAGGATAGTGCCGTCAAAACTACCACTTGCTAAGAGCGCACCATCCGATGAAAAAGCGAGATATTGAATATCTGTCGGATGACTCCAGAAGGTCGCAATGTTCTCGCCTGTTGAAACTTCCCACAACCGGATGGACACCTTTTCTTGCCCTTCTTGCCACCAAGAACCGGAGACGAAATACCGACCACAGGGCGAAAATATCACTACATTCGGACGCTGACAAGTATCCGGTGGGATTATCGCCATGCGGGTCTCGTAAGTCGTAGCGTCCCATAAACGTATCTCGCGGTGTAGCCCACCGGCGATGATATCACCAGATGGAGAAAACGTGATTGAATGGAGGGTGGACTTATGACTGTATCCCTGACTCAGACGATTAAATATGCGCCGGATTTGACGCTGGTCGCCTTTATACAGCGAAATATCCGATGCCTCCTCCATAGGCAGTGAAGCAAGCCGTTCACCGCTCTCAAAATCCCAGACGCGGGTTGTGTGATCGCGGGATGCCGTGATAACGTGTGAGCCATTCGGATGAAATACCGCTGTTGTAATCCCATTGGTATGACCGATGAGTTCTTGCAGCTCTCGCCAAGGCTCAACAGACCACACGAATAAGTTTCCATCTTCGTCCCCACTAACAAGATGTTCGCCTGTAGGTGAGAACGCAAGGGCAGTTACATAACGCTGATGTTTGGTGAGTGTTGCAATCGGTTTTCCTGAGACAACCTGCAAGACTTCAATCGTTTCCCCATTTTCTCCAACGGCGGTAGCCAATATCTCTTCAGACGGGGATATAGCACACCTTCCGTAAGAGGGACTTAGTATTTGCCGTGCTCGCTTCTGGGCAACATCCCAGAACACAAGACCGCTTTCGCCTCCGTATCCACTCACCAATGTCTTGCCGCCCTGAATAAAAAACAGTGTCCGAACCATACGCGTATGCTCCAGATGAGACACTACCGTGGAGGGCATGTCCGTATCCCACACACGCACCTCACACTCTGTGGCGATTGCGAATTGCTGTCCATCAGATGAAAACCTAAAAGTCTTTTTGGCTCTTCTTCCGTATTCAAAAGTATTAAGTTTCTCTCGCCGCGATGCCTCCCACAGCATCGCTTTGTCTTTATACAAGTCAGCAACCCGCAAGGTCCCATCAGACGAATAGGCAGGTATCAACTTATCGCCATCGTAGTCCGAATCAATCATCTCAACGGTTTCATTATCAAGATCCCATACTTGCAACTCGGTGTTCTGACGATTGGTAGATGTATTTTGACTCCCAACAGCAAGGAACCGTCCACACGGTGAAAAGGCAAGACCTTGTATCTGTTTTCGGGGCGAGCGTTTCAGGATCGCAATGTGTTCTTTCGTTTCTATATGTCGAACAGCAAGCGTGGATCGACCCGAAACATAAGCGATACACTGCCCATCGGGTGAAAAGCAAACTGGAAAACTGGTGGGTAGTCGTTCGCCTTTTTTTGGAGTACCTACGACTGGGAAACTTGCAACGTGCATGCCGGTCTCTGCGTTCCAGACATAAACGTCACCATAACCTTTGCCAGATGCAGCGAGATATTGACTATCCGGTGAAAAAGCGAGTTGGGAGGTACCACCGTGCCATCCTTGTATTTTGGCGGTGCACCGTTGTGTCTCTGTCTCCCATACCTTAATGATACCGTCCCAGTTGCTGGTAGCAATCCATTGTCTATTCGGTGAAAAGGAAATGGTAGAAACCAATCCCCTTTCAGTTTCCAACAATGTGATGGGCTTCATGGTCGCAAGTTCATAGATCCAAACACCAACGGTAGTTGCGATCGCGAGAGATTCACCATCTGGCGAAAACACCAAATCCGCTATGATTCCCCTACCTAACCGAGCAATTGCACCCTCGGGCAGTTTCCAAGTTGTTACATCACCGTTTGTTTTGGTAGTTCGTGCGATTATTTGTGATCGTTGATCTTCCATCAATATCTCCAATTTTATTGTGGCAAGTAATATCTTAAGAACTCAAGAACGGTTTCATATCCCAGAGGAGAACGGTACCGTCATAGCTGCTACTTGCCAAGCGTTCGCTATCCTTTGAAAAAGCGAGATTTTGAACATCTGAGGTATGCCCCCAGAAGGTGTGAATATTTTCCCCAGTGGCTACGTCCCATAAACGGACAGAGACTTTGTCGGTTTTGTTCCACCAAGAACCAGAGGCAAGATACCGACCACATGGTGAAAACACAACAACACCAATATGCGAGCATGTCTCAGGTAGAATCATCCCCATGTGCGGCTCTAAAGTTGCAGCATCCCACAGATGAATCCCACCGTATAATCCACCAGCCAACAAAGTGCCACAAGGTGAAAATGTAATTGAATGGAGATACTTTGAAGGTTTGTGAGGTGACCGCATTTGTTTCTGGATTTGTCTCATATCTCCTTTATATAGGGCAACAAAGGTGGAGTCTACAGAAGGTGAACCAAGCTGTTCTCCACTCGTAACGTCCCAAAGAAATATACTGCTCCCGTCAGTAGTAGCGAATTGCTTTCCGTTGGGGTGAAAGGCTGCTGTCCGAAACGGCCTTGCATGCGCTATAAATGCATGCTGCTTTTCCCAACAGTGGACACGCCACACAACAAGTTTTCCATCTACATCTCCGCTGATGAGGTGTTCCCCCAATGGTGAAAACACCACAGTGGTGATAAGACTTTGGTGTTCAGTGAGTTCTGCTATTCGGGTACCAGACGTGATGTTCCAAACTTCAAGCGTTTGTCCATCTTCTTCGTTGAGAGCCAATAATTCTTCACAAGGAGACAATGCACACCTCTTGCCTCTGCTCTTTGTCTTGATCGGAGAAGGTATCACCTGTTTCTGAACAACATCCCAGAAAACGACATCTTCAAACCAGTATTTGCAAGCCAACCTCTTGCTCGATTGATAAAAAAACAGAGATTCGGGCACCTGATGCGGCACTGTGAGCGGTGCTGTTGTAGCAGGGGAGCCTGCACGCCACACGCGGATATAGCGTTCAGTGAGAATTGCGAACTGTTGTCCATCTGTCGAGATACATTGTTCCGTCCTACCTTTTCCTTGATGTTCAATGGTATCAAGTTTTTCACCCCGGGATGCATCCCACATCACTACCTTGTCTTCATAAACATCAGCAACCCGTAACGCGCCATCAGCGGAATAGGCAAGAATCGTCCGAGTTCCGCCGTAGTCTGTGTAAGTCATCTCCAAAGTCTCTTTATCAATATTCCACACTTGCACCTCAATATTCTCACGTGTCGTTCGATCCTGAAGACTCGCAGCAAGAAACTGACCACAAGGTGAAAAGACAAGATCATACAGATGTCCTGATTCGCACAGATGACGTTCTGGAACCAGCCAAGCGAAACGTTCTTTCGTTTTTAGGTTTTGGACCGTAAGGGGGTACGAGCCAGTAGAATAAGCGAGCAGCTGTCCATCCGGTGAAAAGCAGATTGGCAAACGGGCAGGGAGCCGTTCATCTTCCTTCGGTGTGATTCTCACTTCTTTGAAACTTGCGACGTGGTAGCCGTTTTTCGCACTCCAGATGTAAACGTCGCCGTATTCGCGGCCAGATGCGGCGATGTATTGGCTATCCGGTGAAAAGGCAAGTTGGGAAGTTCCGTCGTGCCAGCCTTGTATCTTCGCCACACGCTGCTGGGTCTCTATTTCTCGCACATTGATGATACCGTCCGCGTTACTGGTGGCAACCCATTTTCCATCGGGTGAAAGCACAACGTTAGAAATCAGGCCGCGTTCGGTTTCAAACAGTGTGACGGGCTGCATCGTGTCAATTTCATACATCCATACCCCGACGTACGTTCCAACAGCAAGCAACGCGTTATCCGGCGAAAACGCCATGCCAAATATGAGTCCTTGTCCCAATCGGGCAATCGCGCCATCGGGAAGTTCCCAAGTTGTCACATCTGTATCTTCAACCAGTCTTAACGCGGGAGTCAAAGGTTGCCTGTTTTCCATAGAGATGCCTCCTTTTATTTCCACAAGACGCGCGAGGCTTAAATGTCGCTTGCGCCAAAGTCCACGTGTGTAGTGTTACAGGTCGTGAAGGTAAAAAAATAAGTTCAATGGGATAGTTACGTGATAAGGGTGGAGAAAAGACGCGAAAATTTTAATGATCAGCAAAAATCAACCCCTCTTAATCATACATGGTTTATTGGGTTTTGTCAATGTTCTATTTAGATGACCCACGAAATTCTGCTTGACACAAAGGAGATATGTAAATAAAATAAACAATAAACATGACTTTGAATTTGCAGAAGATGGGCATCCAACCTACGATACATAGGACACTCTCATATTGGCTGTGGTTTACCTTATTCGGTGCATTGGCACTGATGCTTGCCAATATGCCGCTGTTTAACATCCTTGCTTTTGAGTTTTGTGCCGTGTTAGCACTCAGTATCTCTTTCGCTGGAGGGCATGTGCCCCTCACAGTCGTGTGGCAGATGAAACGACAGCCTGAGACCCTTTCCCGTTCACCGAGACAGATTGTGATCCGGTGTTTCTGGAGTGCACTACTCTTTAACTTGGGGCTGCTCATACTACCGCTCGTTATCATCCTGCTGAATGCGTTACGCATTAAAAATTGCAATTTTAGTGAAGGATTTCTCTTCTTTTTTCTTCTACCTGTAATCAGTTGTGTATACGCGACAGCAACAGGAACATTCTTTGGGTTCTGGATTCAGAGACGGTGGTTGGCATATTTGGCATATCTCGGATATCTTTTGCTTTCCTTTGTGCCGGTGGTCATCAATCTGATATTTCATCCGCCGGTATTTGCGTATCACGCGACATTCGGATATTTTCCAGGACCGATTTACGATTTCGTTATTCGGATAACAGATACGCTACTGATCGCTCGCGCGGAAACACTACTCTGGGCACTCCTGTTTTTAGGGCTTCCAGTTAGTATTTGTGAAATCAGCAGGGACACAGCATTGATGCCGAAACTGAAGTGGCGTAAACTGTTCAGTCTACCTACTAATCGTTTAGCGTTGTATCTGTTAATAATCTGCTTACTCGGTTTCCAATTCTATGCAGGCGCGTTAGGCATCCGCCCGACTCGCGGCGATATTGCCGAAAAACTTGGGGGCTTCCGTGAAACAGAGCATTTTGAGATTTTCTACGCACGCGAACTCGAAACGGATATCGAGCGGATCGTTGAGGACTGCGAGTTCCAATACACACAATTGGTTGCTTATCTCGCACCTAACGGTGATGAACTCTCTCGAAAAGTCCGCACTTATATCTATGCATCACCTGAACAGAAGAAGCAGTTGATCGGCGCAGGCAATACATCCGTGGAAGATCCGTTCGGACATGGATTTCATATCCACGCCCAAGGTTTTCCGCATCCCGTCTTGAAGCACGAATTGGCACATGTGTTTACTGTGCCTTGGTCGCCTCTGAAAGTAAGTCTGAAGATTGGACTTCATGAAGGGATTGCGGTCGCCGCAGATTGGAGTGAAGGCAGACTCACGGCGCACCAATGGGCTAAGGCGATGCGTCAAATGGAGATTGCACCTCCGTTGTCAGCTGTCATGGGGATCGAATTTTGGGGACACGCCGGTTCCCAGAGTTATTTGCTGGCAGGCTCCTTTGTTCGGTTTCTCGTTGATACTTATGGCATAGAGAAATTTAAAGCAACTTTCCCGTTCGGTGATTTTGTCCGACACTATAGCAAGGATTTGTATTCGCTTGAAGCCGAGTGGATTGATTTTTTAGAAACTGTACCATTACAAGATGAAGATATAGCCTATGCAAGCTACCGTTTAGAGCAACGCAGTGTTTTTGAACGCGTCTGTGCCCATGAAATGGCTGCGCTGCGGAATACCGCGTGGCAGGCATATTTTCAAAAGGATTTCGTCACCGCTGTGGAGAACTTTGAGAAAATGCTATCAGATGAACCTGAGAATTTAACCACACTGCGGGGACTGATGTATAGTGCATATCGAATGCGGAATTATGACAGGGCGTTATCTTTAGCGGACCAAATTGCAAGCGCGGAAGACACCCGGTTTAGTCCTGAAGCAATGCTGCTGAAAGGCGATATTTACTGGCTAAAAAACGAACACGAAAAAGCATTGAACGCATACACCTCTATCGAAACAGAATATGATACAATTGAACAAAGACGTATCAAGCGGATCGTAGCACTCTCTTATTCGAGTATAAGCCAGCTCCAACCAAATGCAGCAATACAAGAGGATCGATCGCTTCGAGAGTTACTCCGCACTGTCTTGGTTGAACCCAAAGATGCAGCAGAGAAAATGGCATATTTGTCAACATGCATTCAAAGAGCACCAGATATGTGGTTAGCATATCTCTTAGCCAGTGAATTGCTTCATAAAGAAGGGGCATGGCAGAGCAGTAATCAGTATCTGCACAACGCGGTAGCACTCTTAGAAAAAGCCCAGATATCGGATGAGATTTCTCCAAAAACGCCATCAGCAGGACAACTGACACCACAACAATACGACAGTCTTCTGTTAGATACACGGAAGACAATAGGTATCAATGCCTATCATCAGAAAGATTACAAGACCGCGATAAGCGTGTTCGCCGAGATCGCAGCAGATGAAGTATTGCCTCGCGGAACGCTACTAAAAATGGAAGACTGGAAACAGCGGAGTCATTGGGCACAATTATATCGCCAAAATTCTATAAGTCCTTAGATTGCGCAAGACTTACACAGCACCTTGCTGGCGCGGTTTTAAACCTCGCTAGCGGCGTGGGGACAAAATTTTATAAGTCCTTAGTTTGAACTGCTGGATTCATCTTTAAACGATTTTAGATCAATTGAGATCATTAGGAGATGCCATGAAACTTTTTGTGCCGGGAAGAATTTGCCTGTTCGGAGAACATACCGATTGGGCAGCAAGGTACCGGCAAAACAACTCAGAAATTGAAAAAGGTTATACTTTAATAACCAGCACAAATCAGGGGGTATACGCCGAGGTTAAACCCCATCCAACCCAACTGGTTTTGAACACCACCCTCAGTGATGGCACCCGCCACGGTCCTTACAGTCTACCTATGGAAAGAAGCGCGCTTCTCGCTGAAGCCGAAAAGGGCGGATTTTTTAGTTATGCTGCCGGGGTCGCCTATCAAATTTTAACCAACTACCGGGTCCAAGGACTGGAAATCGATAATTATCTCACTGATTTACCTGTCAAAAAAGGGTTGTCTTCAAGTGCCGCCATCAGTGTTTTAGTCGCACGCGCCTTCAATCGCACGTATGATCTCAAGATGACAACACGCGGTGAAATGGAATACGCCTACCGCGGCGAAACGACAACCCCTTCACGATGCGGACGGATGGACCAAGGGTGTGCATACCAACGTCCTATCCTCATGACATTCGATGGCGACAATGTTGATGTCCGGGAACTCAGTGTACCGAAAAACATGTACCTCGTAATTGTCGACCTTGGTGCCGGTAAAGATACACGCCTGATATTGAGCCAATTAAACCACTGCTATCCATTCGCTGAAAGCGAATTAGAGAAAAATGTACAGCATTATCTCGGTCCCCTAAGCGCGCAAATTACACAAGAGGCATATCAAGCACTACGGGACGGAGACGCGGAATCCGTCGGTAAACTGATGACCCACGCACAGACGGAGTTCGATAAACACCTCATACCTGCCTGTCCATCGCAATTGACGGCACCTGTCCTCCATAAAGTCCTCAATTATGAACCCATCCAGCCCTATATCTGGGGTGGCAAAGGGGTAGGTTCGCAAGGCGACGGGTCCGCCCAATTCATTGTGAAAGATGAAGAAAGTCAACAACGCGTCATTGAGATTATCGAACAGGATCTGGAGATGTCGTGCCTGAAACTGGTGATTGAAGCGGGCAGCCGCGTCCGAAAAGCCATCATTCCCGCTGCAGGGTTTGGAACTCGGTTGTTTCCTGCCTCAAAAGCGATGAAGAAAGAACTCTTCCCTGTGATTGACAGTACCGGACAAGCGAAACCGGCGATTATGGCAATCGTTGAAGAGGCTGTCAACGCCGGGATTGAGGAAGTTTGCCTCATCGTCCAACAAGGCGATACGGAACTCTTTGAGTCATTTTTCAAAACGCCACCGCCAATTGAACACTATAACAAACTCAGTAAAGAGAACAAGACATATTGCGACTATCTACTGCAGTTAGGCAGCAAAGTGACCTTCGTCACACAGGATGTTCAAGAAGGTTTCGGGCATGCTGTTTATTGCGCCCGGGAATGGGTTGGAAACGAACCTTTTCTACTAATGCTTGGCGACCATCTCTACGGTTCAAATGAAGAAAGATGCTGTGCACGACAAGTCGTGGAGGCTTACGAACAGGTCGGACACAGCGTTGTGGGACTTAAAGAGACACCGATTGAGCATCTATCAAACTTCGGATGCGTTACCGGTGTATGGAAAGAAGCGGACTCATTACTATCGGTGACGGAGTTCTACGAAAAGCCGGATCCTGAGTACGCAATGGAACATTTGCATATAGATGGTATGGATGTGGACCAGTTCTTGACAGTGTTCGGCATCTATGTCATTCAACCCCAGATTTTCGATTTTCTCGAACAGAACATCTCGCATAACCTACGCGAGCGCGGTGAATTCCAGCTCACTTCCTGTTTAGACGAATTGCGGAAAGCAGAGGGTTTTTCGGGATATGTCGTCAAAGGACGACGCTATGACATCGGGCTCCCTGAGGAATATCGGCAAACGGTTATTGATTTCAGGAACGCTTAGCGTGCCGTATCTACCTATGTATTAGCACCACGCTTAATGACGACGATTGTCAGATCATCGTATTGCTCCGCTTCGCCGACAAAGTCTCGAACATCATTAACAATGTGTTGGACAATCGCTTCTGCATCAAAATTATCAGGGATCCGTGAAACCGATTCTTTGAAACGCTCTGTCCCATACATATCCTCTTCTGTGTTGAGTGCCTCAATGAGCCCATCCGTATGAAAGATCAGAATATCGCCTTCAGTTAAATCGAAAGTCGTCGATTCATATTCTACCCTTTTCATACCGCCAAGTGGAAGATCACCACTCTCAATTTCGATTATGTCTGTCCCGCGTTTAAGAATCGGATAAGGTTGTCCACCATTAGCATAGTCAATCCGATTTTCGGTTTCATCAAGGATCGCGAGGTTCAACGCGATGAAACTCGGTCCGTACATCCGCGGTGCTAACCCTGTATTGAGATCGCTAAGTATCACAGCGGCTTCGGATTTGAAACGCGAGACTTCATATAACATCCCATTCGTCAACACTGCGTTCATCGCGCCTCTAAGACCTTTCCCTGCAGCGTCCGCTACTGCGATAGCCGTATGTCCGTTCGACACAGTCAAGTAATCATAGAAGTCGCCACCGACCTGTGTCGCAGGAACCGACATGCCCGCGACATCAAACCCTTTCATATCAGGTGATTCCGTAGGCAGAAGTCCCATCTGAATATTCTGCGCTTCGCTGAGTTCAGCGCGAATGCGTTGTATTTCTGCTTCTTCCCTTTGTCGCACTTCATTACGCAGCTGCAACGTGTGTCGTCGGTTAACGACGAGACGACCAATCAAAGCAATAACAACGGTTATGAAAATAAGCGTCGGTAAATATGTCCGCCAGCGAGTCCATAACGGTGGTGGGATACTAAAGTTCACTATTGCGGGAGGTTCCGTGTAGGACCAGTTTTTACGAAACGCCTTAATGAGGAAACTGTAGTTACCGGCTTTGAGACCTGTGTAGCGAATGCGCAGCGTGCCTTTTTGGTTCTGAAACTCCTGTATAACATTGCTGCCCATAATCTGCTGATCCACCAGTCCAGGTATGGAAGAGGGGGTCCAACTGTCAGAAATCACATCAGAATTGGTAGATAATAGCGAGAATTCCTCCTCCGAAAGTTGCGTCCAAGCCGGGGTGTCCAATCCAATTAACCTAAACTCATAAGAGAGCCCTTCTCGCAGCGAACTAATTCCTCGGACATCGAAAGTTTTGGATCCACTTGCAGGTAGCACCAAAGTAGATGAGAAATCGGTGTAAGGTTTATCCGCTTCCAAGGCGATAATTCGACACTCTGGCAGTCCACCGCGCGCCGGTGTATACTGTGTAACACCCGCTTCAGTCGCAAACCAGATGTCTTTATCAGAAGATTCAAGAATTTTTGAGATATTGTTATGCGCCCAACCGTTTTTCGTCGTTCGATTGTGGAAAGTCTCACCATCATATCGAACAGTGCCGCCACCTCTTGTTGCGAACCATATATTTCCGCGGCTATCCTCTATTACGTCCCGCACATTGTCTACAAGAAACCCGTCTTCTTTTGTTGTGTAAGTTGTCAGGTTCTTCCCATCATAGCGGACTGCCCCACGGGAGGTTGCCAACCAGAGAATTCCGTCCTGAGAAGTCACGGACGCGTTTACGGGTGCGAGTGTATTAATAGCCTGAACTTCGCCTAACCTCGTGCCGTGATAGGTTTTCAGAGCATCCGAAAAGAGAAAAGTGATTTCGTCACTCTTTTGTGTTGGGTGCCGCCATACTGCCAGCGGCGCAGATGTAGGTTCGCCATCAAGTAGAACCGGTCTACCCGTTTCGCTGTTGCTCCAGTATATCAATCTACCCGTCACCGCATTGAAAAACCATTTGCTCTCTGATGGCGTTTTGAGTCGTGTTGTCGCTTTCAGGTCAAGCACATCGGGTTTAATAGATCGAGTTGTAGCGGTTACGAGATCAATATTTTTTGGATAGCGGTTTACCTTTCCGTTCTCAAAATGCACCCATAACCTATCGTCGGAATCTCTGTATAAGTCAGTGATCATGGCGGTTCCCGGCTCAATTGCGAGAGCTGAAGTATCTGACTGCCTTTCGGAGGTCGTTTGGAATAGAATTCTTTGGAAACCGCTTTCGGTAAGCCATAACAATCCCGTCGCATCCGCTTTGAAAAGATGCCCACCAAATGCCATCCATACGTGTTTCCCGTCCGCAACGAGGACATCTGTATTGCTATCCGACCGCTCACCGCCAGGACCGATTTTTGTTCGGATAGAGATAGAAATTTGGTGCCCGTAATTTCCGTTTGCATAGCGGAAGAACGTATATCGTGTGGAATTGCCTTGCGGTCTCGGCTCGTTTATAAACCAGACGTCTTTGCTGACTTCAAATATTTTCGAGATTTCAGACTGTGGACGGCGTCTATCTCGACTCACCGTGCCCAGCCTTAATGGAGCATTGGTAATTTCACCGGTTTCCGTATCATAACGTGCAACACTACCTGAAACACTGAACCAAAGATACCCTCTGCTATCCTCATACATTGTCCGAATCCTACTGGTACCAAGTCTAGCATGCGTAATAACCGCGGGGGTCGGTTCAAATGCTGTTACACCGTTATTGTGTCCAAACCACAACTTACCATCAACCGCTTCAAAAATTGTACGAACCTCATCGTTTCGAAGTCTACTATTCGTGTTACTATACGAAGTCGGCTCCAGTTCAGAATTATATTGCTCAACCTCACCGCGTTCACTAATGAACCATAGATTTCTCGATTTGTCCTCAATTTCAAGAAATCCTGACGCGCCTCTAAGCCTCCGTAGCCGAGAGCCATCCCATCGCTTCGTAGAACGCCCATCGCTAAACCAGAGACGTTTTTTCGTATCAACCTGAATAGCCACGCGTTTCCCGACGGGACCCTCTCTCGGTGATCTGCTTGGCATGGCTCCATCAAAGGTCCAAGTTGGGAAGATCTGTTCAAAGTCTTTTCCGTCAAATCGCAGGAGAAGACTATCGCCACCGAACCAGAGGTTCCCGGAAGCATCTTCGGCTATCGCTTCAATTGGGTTGACAGCGTTTAAATTAGAGATATTGAAACGCGTGAACCCAGCATTCGGATGAATACGTGGTGCCCCGCCATCTGTTTCATCACTCGTGTCGCCACCACCGCGTTCCGAACGAATCCAAGGGTTTTCTCGGAAACTCAGGATTACGCCGGTCTGCTCTTGCGCCTCACCTTCACTGCCCCCGAGCCAGAGTGTCCCATCCGTGCTTTGAAAAATAACTTTTATTGTTAAGCCTGTCGCGCGGATTAGATCTTCGCCTATAATTTCGTGTGGATGCGCCTGTGGCAGTTTTTGGACACCTGGCGTAACGTATTTCGTTAGCACATAATTTTCACCAATCCATATATCGCCCGACTGATCGGCGATAAGGGAATTTCCCATGGCAACAAAACTGATTTCATTGCCATCAAATCGGCTAATCCTACCCGATCTTTCTGAATAATCCCTTGAAAGGAACCAGATATGTCCCCATTTATCCTCAACGATTTGCTGCGTTTGTCCGAGCAGTGCTCCCGCTTCAACCCCTTCATAGCCTTCCAGTGATCCAACGTAAGGTTTAAAAGTATTGTCATGAAATTGGCTCACGCCACCGCGATCAGAACCGAACCAAAGCACACCTTTGCTATCTTGGAAAATAACAGGGACAATCGGTCCAACCAATCCATCCGCAACGGTATACGTTTGAATCTGATTAGCCTCGGCATCACCAGAGGCAAAAATCACAGCAAGGGTTATACCAACAACTAAAATAAAGTTTTTAACCATTTTTAATTTTCCTTGCGGTTCGGTCAGGACGATTTTGGCATTTGAAGGCCCCTTCCGTAGAGCCGCTCTCCATTTCATTACGGGCTTACACTTTTGATCCTTTCAGCGTAAACCCGATTTTTTGACCATCAACTCCACTCCGAATATAATATAGAAAGGCACGAGTTGATGATCAAAACGGAAAAATCGGAGCAGAAACCCAATATCTAAAAAACGCGAATGCGTGAAAGTGCTTCACTGATAACTTCATCTGGATACGTCAGAGAGATTCGGCAATAGCCTTCACTCCACTGCCCATATCCAAGTCCGGGTGTTACCACAACACCGACCTCCTCAAGGAGTGCTGTTGCAAACGCACCACTTGAGCCGTTGAAACGCGGTGGGACAGGTGCCCAGATGTACATCGTTGCCTTCGGTTTCTCAATTTCCCATCCGCCATCTGTCAGTGCGTTTACTACCATATCTCTGCGTTTCTGATAGACTTTGTTTATCGCTGGCGTGACTTCGTGAGCGATTGAGAGTGCTTTCGCACCAGCGAACTGAAGTGCGCGGAGTGAACCGTTATCTATGTTGTTTTTAACAGTCTTAACTGCTTCAACAGCCGTTGGGTTACCCACAACAAACCCTAATCGCCATCCTGTCATATTAAACGCTTTACTCAATGAAAAGAATTCAACGGCTACTTCGGCGGCACCCTCTACCTGTAAAATACTTGGTGAACGATACCCGTCGTAGGTGTTTTCACTATAGGCGTTATCGTGCGCGATAAGAATGCCATTTTGCCGACCAAATTCCACAGCACGTGCAAAGAAATCGAGGTCAGCTGTCGCGGTTGTTGGGTTGTTTGGATAGTTAATCCACAGCACTTTGGCGAGCCGTTTTATTTCGTCGGGGATAGCGTCAAAGTCAACATAAAAATCGTTTTCTCGCAGAAGCGGTGCATAGTAAGTCGTCGCGCTCGCAAAAACGTGCCCGATATTATAAGTAGGATAGCCAGGACTGGCTGCGATGCCTATGTCGCCAGGATTGAGAATACCGAGTGCTAATTTAACAATGGCATCTTTGCTGCCGAGCGTGGTAGCGACTTGATCATCGGATAGCGTGACACCGTAGCGATGCTGGTAAAAGTTGAGAACTGCCTGTGGGAACTCCTCAACCGGAATATCGCATCCGTAGCGATGTCGGTCGAGGTCTTCTGGATTCTGGATCGCTTGTACCAGCGTCTCGACTACCGGATCTGGTGTTGGAATATCGGGATCACCAATGCCGAGGCTTATGACATCAACACCTCGTGCTTTTGCTGCTTGTATCTTTTGGCGTAAATCCACAAAAAGATAGGGTGGAAGTTTCTGTAACCGTTCTGCGAGTGTAACCATATTTTTAATTTACCTTGCGGTTAAGTAACGTTGGTTGGGGCTTCACGTGCTTCTGTCCAGTGCTGAAGAAACACCCAAGCAAAAACCCCTCCATTTCATTACGGGCTTACGTTTTTGATTGATAAAGAAATTATTAACTGATAACCAAAGACTATTTAAGATGGAGAATTGCCTGTTGCGTTTCACTGAGGCTCTCCATAACATTTGGACTAAAATGCAAACCTTGACCGCCCCAATCCGGCATGTAGCCGATGCTATAACAGTAGTAAAGCGTCCGCCGCGGTCTACCGGAAACATTGATAACAGAGCCGTGCGTCAATGCCTCCGTGAAGATGATAGCATCACCTGCTTTTGCTGGGATCGGGGTTAGCACAGGATTCTCATCGGGATGACCGCCCCAAGGTTTTGGAAAATTGCTTTTATGTGCGCCCGGTATAACAGCGAAACAGCCGTCTTCCGCATCACAATCTAACATCGGAAAAACAGCCTTAGTTAACGTTGACACCATCTCCCCGTTTTTACAGTGATACTGACATTTCGGGATAATCGGCGTGCCGTGCATGTGTAACCCGGTATAACCGCCGCCCCATCGGTAAATCGTATACGTATGATTAAGTCGATAGGGACCACCGGTTACGCCTTGAATCACGTCCAACACCTCTGGAATATCGATCAGCGCGTTGAAGGTGCTATCCGCCTCCATAATATTGGAGATGTAGAGTTCCTTCTCCGTCCGTTCTGTCCCAAGACACAGCGGCGATGGATAGTCTTCAGGCGGCATATTTTCATACGCATCTAACACAGTGTTGCATGCGTCAACTACTGCTTGTGGGATAACACCCTTCAGCACGATAAAACCTTGCAAGTCGAATAGATATTTTTGTTCGTCTGTCATCTTTTTAACTATAGGCCTCCGAGCTGCCCTCCACTACGTTTCGGGCAGGTTTTTGGCTAATTCACGCCTTATACCTAACCAGGTACCATCGCGAAAGATAGTGGCGCGATGACCAAGTTCGATAGTTCAAAAAAACTGTTTACGGAACAGCCTCATATTTGAGAATTGTTCCATTTTGACCAACCACCCATCCGCTGTTTGTGCTACTTACGTAGATAGATTTCAGGTCTGTGTGGGTATCTGTACGTTGCGGTCGCCAATTTTGACCACCGTCTTTCGTGTGCAGAACAAGCCCCTCTTTTCCAACAATCCAACCTTCCGTTTCTGAAACAAAAAATACATCGTCAAGGAAATTCGCGGTATGACTCTCTTGGCGTTGCCATGTTTTGCCGCCATCCACCGTCCGCAGAATTAACCCATCCATCCCCAAACTGCGTAAATCCAATCCTACGATCCATCCAATTTCCGGTGAGACGAAGGTAACAGCATCAAGAAAAAAAAATGGGTGCCGTTCACCAATAGATGCCAACCGCCAATTAGTGCCACCATCAACTGTGGAAAGGACTGTCCCGTTCATCCCAACTGCCCAACCGCGCCGTTTGGAGGTAAAATGGACATCAAAAAGATTCCAAGCCGTTTCACTCTTTTGACGCTTCCACGTCTGTCCGCCATTATCCGTATGGATGATTTCGCCACCGCTCCCAACACCCCATCCAGTATTTTCGTCCACAAAGAATACACTGAGCAAATCCTGCTGTGTCTCTGAAGCTTGACGTTCCCAGACCGTCCCACCGTTTGTGGTATGCAAAACGACACCAGCCTCCGCAACTGCCCACCCTTTTTGTGCGGATACAAAGTGAGTCGCACCGAAACACTCCGTCGTGCGGCTATCCTGCGCGTTCCACACGGTACCACCATCCTCAGTTCGGAGGATAGATCCGCGATCCCCGACGACGTACCCTTCTTCCGCTGAAATAGCGCATACACCGACCAAGAGATGACTCGGACTCGATTGTGATTCCCACGTCACACCCCCATTTCGGGTGTGGAGAATCGTGCCGTTCTCACCGACGGCCCAACCGAGTTGTTTGGAAACAAAGTCAACACCTAACAGAACCGCATCGGCACTGTTGTGAAAGCGCGGTCCGCCGCGCTGATGCTTCCATTTCCCTTTTCCACCGGATGAAGTATGGAGAATCACGCCTAAGTCGCCGACGATCCAACCGTTTTGTGCGTCCGTAAACTCGATGTCATAGAGCGTAAATGTGTGCAACGGCTCTTTGCCGAGATATTCAGGTTGCCCATAACTCGTTTTATGGCGTTGGTTGCTGCCATCTGTAATGAATTGCCATGTTTCGCCACCGTCAGTTGTAGCGAAGGCACTCCGCCGATCCCCCACAACCCATCCGGTTTTGTCGTCTATGAAGTGGAGGTCGAACAGCGCGGCTTCTGTCGAAAATTGTTCTTCCCAAGTATCCCCGCCATCGGTTGTTCGATAAATATAACCCGCATTTCCCGCGCCCGTTGATGACGGCGTATTATAGGTGATGATCCACCCATCGTTTTTATTTACGAAGTGGATCCCTTTCAGAGACTTATCGTCGAATACGGTTCCGTCAACTTTGGTAAATGTCAGTCCGCCGTCGGTTGTCTTGAGCAATGTCCCCCAATCTCCAACGATCCAACCTACCGCTTTCGGAATAAATAAGTCGTTAAGATTATGCTTTGTGTCCGTTTTGATCGACTGCCACGTTTTTCCACCATCGGCAGTGTGAATTAGCACGCCTTCCTCGCCGATGCACCAACCTTCTAACGCCGATCGGAAATAGACTTTTCGTAGCGGTTTGCCGAAAACGCCGCTGTTCTGTCGGTGCCACGTATCGCCGCCATTGTCCGTGCGAATAATTAGGCTCTCTCCCTCTTCTCCAAAGTCGAGACCGGGGGTTACATCAACCACATTACCGACTGCCCACCCTTGTGTTTCAGAAACAAAATGCACGTCGTATAGGTGCGAATTCCAATCGCCTTCCATGACGGTCTTCCACTCGTAACGTAGTGGTTTTTTCGATGTTGTCCCTTCACAGCCGACTGCAAATAAGATCGCGATGTATACAACAGCGAATACGTAGCCTACTTGTGGCATACAAGGAAACATCCAATTAGTCATGCTTTTGAAAAAGGACTTCGCTGACATCGTGCAATCCTTTCGGGGCATTGACGACCCACCGTGCAGCGCGAATCGCACCTTTCGCGAATGCTTCGGGACTGTGTGCGCGATGAACGATACTTAATTGCTCGCCTTCGGTCGCAAACAACACCGTATGATCCCCCGCGATGTCACCACCTCGCACCGCATGGATGCCGATCTGTTTTTTCGGTCTCGCACCAACGATACCGTGCCGACTGTAAACACCAATTTCATCTAAATCACGTTCTAACACCGTAGCAACAGTCTCCGCTAATCGGAGTGCGGTCCCACTCGGGGCATCTGTTTTGTGATTGTGGTGTGCCTCTATCACTTCAATATTATAATCATCTCCGAGGGCTTTTGCAATTAATTCGAGTGCTTGGATCGCCACATTGACCCCCAGACTCATGTTCGGTGCCATCACACACTGAATCTGTGATGCGAGTGCTTGGACTGACGCAAGTTGATCTTCAGTAAATCCAGTTGTTCCGATGACGATGGCTTTACCGGCGTTGACAACCTGTTGAAGATACCTGAGTGTTACTTGTGGTTTTGAGAACTCAATGACAACATCCGCGTTTTGAAGTACGTCATGAAGCTCACCTGTGATGGCTACGCCGATGGCATCAATACCTGCGACGATACCCGCATCACTTCCGATCTGTGGGTGCAATGGATATTGGATCGCGCCAACAAGTTCCATATCGGCTTGTTGCGCGATACAGCGCGTAATACACTGCCCCATACGACCACAAACACCAGTAATAACAACACGGATCATTGGAATACCTTCTAACGACTACTTCTGAAAAAGGACTTCGCTAACGTCGTGCAACCCTCTGGGAGCATTGACGACCCACCGTGCAGCGCGAATCGCACCTTTCGCGAACGCTTCGGGACTGTGTGCGCGATGGACGACACTTAATTGCTCGCCTTCGGTCGCAAACAATACTGTATGATCTCCGGCGATGTCGCCACCTCGTACCGCATGGATGCCGATCTGTTTTTTCGGTCTCGCACCCACAATGCCGTGCCGACCATAGACTCCTACCTCATCTAAATCACGTTCTAATGCCGTGGCAACGGTTTCCGCTAACCGCAGTGCGGTTCCACTCGGCGAATCAGCTTTGTGGTTGTGGTGTGCCTCTATCACTTCAATATCATAATCGTCGCCAAGGGCTTTCGCGATGAGTTCCAAGGCTTGGATCATCACATTGACACCGAGACTCATGTTCGGTGCCATTACACACCGAATCTGCGATGCGAGTGTTTGGACCGCAGCGAGTTCATCGGTATTAAACCCAGTTGTTGCGATTATCATCGCTTTATCTGCTTCGACAACTTGCCTGAGATGTTCTAAAGTTGCTTCGGGTTTTGAGAACTCAATGACAACATCTGCATTTCGGAGCACATCGCCGAGTTCACTCGTGATCGCTACGCCAATTTCGCCAATACCTGCGACAACACCCGCATCACTTCCGATCTGTGGGTGTTCGGGGTACTCAATCGCGCCAACAAGTTCCATATCGGCTTGCTGGGTAACGCCTTGAATGATGAGCCGTCCCATACGACCACAAGCCCCATTAATAATTACACGAATCATCTTTTAAATTTCCTTGCGGTTAAATAACGTGGATTTGAACTTTGACGGTTTTTGATATAGATCCTGCTTTGCAGTGAGAACCATTACATTATAGGCTGCGTTTTCGGTATTATTAGAATAGCGGTCAGCCATCGGCAATCGGTTTCTATCAGTAAAGAGGGTGCTGTTAAACGAAAACCTCTTTGCTGAAAGCTGAGAGCGAAGCGACCTGACTGCTGATAGCTATTTCAACGTGAACAGATATGCCAAAAGGTCATGCATCTGCTTCACTGAAAGGATATCTGCATAATTCTCAGGCATAACCCCTGCTTTTGAGACCCGACTACTCTGCAAATCCTTCTTGAAATAAGTTGTCCACAACTTCCCTGAACTATCAAGTATCTGCACAACGTCAGTATTCTCATTTCCTCTATGATCGTACAAATACCGTTTCCTGCCCGTAATTTCCTCTCCATCCTTAGTGACAACAGTGAGAAGCTCATACGCCTCCGCAATATAGGCACGCGGATTGAGGATAGACTCTACAATAAATTGTGGAGAACGCGTCCGAGCGACATAGGTTAAATCGGGCCCTATCTCACCGCCAGTGCCAGTAGCACCTCTGCCGTGAACTGTGTGACATTTACCACAAGCATATCCGTCTGAAAAGAAGATGCTTTCACCTGCTTTGACATCACCCTCCATATAAGGTATCCATTCCTCAGACGGCTTCGTTGCATCCAAGGCAACTCCAGCGGCTTTCGCTTGCTCTTCACGCACATAACCGACAATCATATTAATTGCCTCATCAGAGAGTTTGCCGCCAAATTTTTGCATCTGAGTGCCTGGAATCCCGTTGAATACAGTTTGGAAAATACCGTCATCAGTCCATCCGTAAAGCCATTGTGGTTTAAAGAGATCCGGTGCTTTCCCGCCACGTGTCTCGCCTGCATGACACCCCCAACACATCAAACGGAAGTAGAACGCGCCGTCTATAACGTCTTCCCCATTAGTGCTTTCTCTCGGTGCTTCGGGGGCAATGTCTACCTCTAATTCTTGGGCATTTATAGGAGAAAACAAGAATAAACCAACCGCCAAAAGGAGAAAGAGAACACCCGATGCTATGCTTGTGGTAGCAGTTGGACGCTTACAAAACACGCTCGCAAACTTGTGATTGAAGGACATCATTTCTGTTCCTCCTCCTGAAACGGGGCGAAGTAAGGTAAATGATACTTCTGACAGAGTGCTTTAAGGCTCTCATCGCTCCATTTCTCTTCAATGATTGTGTTAACAACATCTTGAAGTTCGCGGGTCTTTCGCGTTGGTGTGTCTTTGCTGAAAGCAATAGCAACATTCCAACGGAGGCGGGGTTCAGGAACGTACCCTTCAACAATCTCTAATTCGGGATAAACACGACGCATCTGTTCTGTCTGCTGGATTCGGGAACCTTTCTCGATCAACCAACCCGCGTTTGCCCAGATACAACCGTAAGCGATTTGTCCCTTCTGAAGCGCGTTGAGGACCGCAATTTGCGAACCATAAACCCGGCGATTATAACCCTGCTGTCGAAGCACATCGCTTGCGATGGAGCCGCCTTCTGCCCCAATCGTTTCTAATTTGATGTCTTCCAGCTTTTTAGGTGCCTGTCGGTTATCTTTTCGCTTCACCAATACATAACCGGTGCCGTAAAAGGGTTTAGAGAAGTCAACGCGTTTACCTAATTGGATTGCTTCAGCCATCGCGCGCTCTTCAATAGGGACCCCGATCACACAGTCACAATGCCCGCGTATCATATCAGCAAGCAGGCTATCACGGAGGGTGTCAAGCCAGTGGAGTTCTAATTTAACGCCGAGTTCCTCTGCCAGTAGATGTGCAATTTCAACATATAACCCAGGAAGCTCCGGATCGGCATTGGAATAGGGCAGATTCCGGATATCCATGCAGACTGTTAAGACCCCTTTTGCCCGAATTTCTTTCAAGGTGCTCTCAGCGTTTGCATTGTGCAGCATCAAAATAGGCAACATGAGAAGCGCAATCCACAAAGTGATATAATGTTTCACGGTGCCCCCATTTATCCGTCTTTCAGTTAAGGAGATTTAGGGTTAACAAAATCCTCTCTTAACTGATGACTGAAAACTGACCACTACTCATCAAAAAGCGCGAACACAAAGAGGGTTCCGCCTTGGCGTGCATTAACTTCAGCATATTTCACAGCACCTGACGCTATCGCGACGTATTGGACACCATCAAGTTGATAGGTAATGGGTGGTGCGAGCACCCCAGATCCGGTTTGGAAATCCCAAAGGACTTCGCCATTTTCTGCCGATAGTGCCATAAACCTTCCCTCTAAATCACCTGCGAAGACGAGGCCGCCTGCTGTTGTGAGGCATCCGCCCCATTGGGGAAAGTTCGTTTTGTGCCGCCATTTAACCTCACCCGTAGAAATATCGATCGCACTGATATGTCCCCACATCATCATGTCCCCATCCTCGTCTTTCTCGGCTGTCATACCGCTTCCGAGATAGGGTAAACCCTTCAAGTAGAAGACACGCCCTTGATGGTAAGAGCCACAGAGTTCCAGCGAGGGAACATAGAGGTAGTTTGTGAGCGGATTATAGGCAGAGGGCGGCCAATTTTTCCCGCCTTCAACCCCTGGACAGACACGGATAGTGCCCTCTTCTGAGGTAGATACACCGGGTTTGACAGTCGGACGACCGTTTTCATCGAGTCCGGCAGACCAGTTCATTTCGCAATAGGTGCTCGCGTATAAGAATTTTCCGTTGGTCCTATCCAGCACATAGAAGTAACCGTTGCGATTCGCCTGCATCAACGCTTTAACCGGTTGCCCATCAATCTCCATATCAATCAATACAGGTTCACTCACGCCGTCCCAATCCCAAAGATCGTGGGGTGTCGCTTGGAAATACCATTTGAGTTTTCCGGTGTCAGCATCCAATGCGACAATGCAATCGGTGTAGAGGTTGTCGCCTCTCCGGACAGCACCGTTCCAGTCCGGTGCGGGATTACCTGTTCCCCAATAGACGAGATTCAATTCAGGGTCGTACGAACCTGTGACCCATGCGGATCCGCCACCTGTCATCCACGAATCGCCTTCCCAGGTATCACCGCCGGGTTCGTCTTTTGAAGGGACGGTGTAGAATCTCCATGCCTGTTCACCTGTTTCAGCGTAATAGGCATCAATATAGCCTCGGATACCGTATTCTGCGCCGGAGATACCGACAACCACTTTATCACCAACGACTAACGGCGCGACAGTCAAAGATTCAGCGTTCGTCAAGTCGCCAACGACTCTATCCCATAACACTATACCGGTTTTGGCATCAAGGGCCAGGAGATGCGCGTCAAGTGTTGTCCAAAAGACCTTATCGCCGAGAATCGCGGCACCGCGATTGACCATACCACAACAAATCGCCAAATCATCAGGGAGTTCATAATCGTATCGCCATATTTCCTTACCTGTTCTCGCGTCCACGGCGTAGATCGTGCTATAAGGCGTGGTGATGATCATTACACCATCAACAACAAGCGGCGTGCATTCAAACTTATCGTAGGGTGTCCCAATTTGAAATGCCCATTTTGTAACAAGTCTCTTGACGTTTTCGGTGTTGACCTGTTTCAGTTGACTGTATCGCCAACTCCTATAGTCTCGTCCATACATCAGCCAACTTTCGGGATCGTCCTGTGCGGAAAGTAGCATCTCATTGGTGACAGGTTGGAGGTCTGCCATGCTATTGGCTGTAACCCTGCCCGGTACCACAACAAGGACTAAAACTACGACAAAGATGGAAAAACTTAAACATTTTGTCTCTATACAAGAATTCACTGCTTCCGAAAAAATATACCTGCTCATGTCCGCCTCCCTATCCATGTAACGCTGCAACTCTAATTTCTTTCTGCTTTAGAAACGATGTTGTAAAGGAAACGTGGGGTATTTCACATTCTTGCCAAAATGTATCTCTTGAATATTAGTTTACCAAAAATCAAATTTTATGTAAACCGTCATTTTTTCGGCGGTAGGGTCATTCAGTTTTAGATTTTCTGCTGTAAGATTTTCACTATGAAACATTCCCAGTCGTGAGCGGTAATTTCAATTTTCTCCTAATCTCGCCTGCTCTCCTGCGTGGTAAGAACTCCGGACCAGGGGTCCCGATTCTACATGCCGAAATCCCATCTCTATCCCTGCTTCTTTGAGTTCGTCAAATTCTTCAAGCGTATAATAGCGTTGAATCGGAAGATGGCGTTCAGAAGGTGAGAGATACTGCCCGATGGTAAGAATGTCGCACCCCGTGTTACGAATGTCCTGCATCGTTTCCAAAAGTTCTGTCACAGTTTCACCTAAACCGACCATGAGACCGGATTTTGTGAGCATCTCGGCATCAAGCTGTTTGCTAATTTGGAGGAGGGTCAAGGTCTGCTGGTAATTCGCATAAGGACGGACGCGACGGTAGAGACGTTGGACTGTCTCGGTGTTGTGGTTAAGTACTTCCGGACGTGCCTGCACGATGACCGCAAGCGCGTCCCAATTCCCCTCAAGGTCGGGGATAAGCACCTCCACGGTACATCCGGGACGATGTTTCCGGGCTTCAGCGATGCATTCGGCGAAGACGCTTGCCCCGCCATCATTGAGATCGTCGCGATTCACGGAGGTAATAACGATGTGTTTCAGTTTTAAGTAACCGACGGCTTCTCCAAGGCGTCGCGGTTCATCGGTATCAACAACACCGCCGGGTGCCCCTTTTTTCACAGCGCAAAACATGCACCGACGCGTACAGACATCGCCTAATATCATAAAAGTGGCGGTTCGGCTGTTCCAACATTCACCGATATTCGGGCATCGTGCTTCTTCGCAAACGGTGTGGAGTTGCAGATCTCGCATGAGTTTTTTCAACACAGCGTAGTTATCACCGCCCGGAATGCGCGCCTTTATCCACGACGGATGACGGCGTTGTTCTATTTTTGCGTTGACCATCGGAAGCGTCTTTAGCATTTTTTAATTTACCGTACAGCACAAAAAACATGCCGACTACTTTTAGAAAGGTGGCGGGAGAGGGTGGGAGTCGAACCCACCTATCCACATGCATGGACAAGCCGGTTTTGAAGACCGGTAGGGCCACCGGACCCTATCCTCCCCCATAATTTTTAAAACTATCAAAAGCAGAAAGTAAAGTGATATGTTCATGTTTGCAAGTGCCGCGGGTGTAGCCTCCGGACGTTGTCATCTCGAATCGTGAGGTTCTGAGCGTCACAATACTCTAAGAACGGCACGGCGTATTTTCGTGAGGTTTGCGCCATTTCACGGAATTCAGCAACAGTTATTGTCTCATTTTCGCGAAGATGTGCAGTTAATAACTCGCTAACTTCTTCAAAAACGGTTCTGTGGGTGAAAAAATTATCTGCTATTTTGACGAATTGTCCCAAGTTCAGCAGCGCGTAAAACGTGGATTCAAGTACGTTTGGCGTGTATTCTGGTAATAATGTATTGAGCGCATTGAGACTCGGCGTATTGATACCTGCCTCCAAGAACAGTTTCTCCAACGTTTTTTTCGCGGTCTCCTCCTCTTCAGAAAACTGGATTTCGTGAGATGCCAATCGGAGCAGGTTACCCTCTTTCGCGAGTTGCCCATCGGTAATGAGCCGATTCTCAAGTTTCTCAAAACTGAGTTCATCCAAGTTTAATTTTCGACGTAGTTGCGAGGCATTCTGACCAGCGAGGAGCGGTTGCGCCTCGTGAAACGCTTCCAATACTTCTACTATCTCCATTTTAGCGGCTGCTGTTCGCTCCGCATCAGAGACGAGAGGTGTTCTACCCGATTGATCCCAACGGACAATTTTCCCTTGAGCTTCAAGCCCGTTCAATATGGCTTTCACATCCGTTTGCGAATGCGGTAAATAGTAGTAAAGGAACGATTCTGGCATGCAAAGCGTTTCGCTATTTAGCAGGACAGTATTAACGATTTGCGCATCATCGGCTTCTTCCCATTCCGCTAAAGTGGCAATAGTTTCCGGTGTAAACCGCCTATGCTTAGGTGCGAACGGATTAATAACTTCACCCCCGCCGACTGTATGCTGCGCTGAGAAATCGCGTAAGATAATTCTATCACCCCTAAAAGTTAAAATCGGTTGTTCCAATCGGAGTTGAACTTGCACATTGTCCCCGGGTAGAATCGCTTCGTCAATCAATAGGATTAACCGGCAAAATATTTCGCGGGTACCCAGATATGCCCGG
This sequence comes from Candidatus Poribacteria bacterium, assembly GCA_022394775.1. Taxonomy (GTDB): domain Bacteria; phylum Poribacteria; class WGA-4E; order WGA-4E; family WGA-3G; genus WGA-3G. Next base: position 1,199 of record JAGFCB010000076.1, on the reverse strand, counting down.
AAACGGCTCCAGTGTTCAATAATTCTTGGGAACGAGGACAAAATTTGCAAGGAGACATCTATATTGTCCGTCACTCGCGAAAACTCTATCGGACAGAGCACATCACCGCGTTGAATATTCTGTGCGGAGGTGCCAGAAAGGTTTAAGGCTGTCCTTTGTCCGGCTTGTGCGACGGGGGCGGGTTCATTGTGCACCTGTATTCCGCGGACCCGAACGGCATCGCCTTGCGGAAGAATCACCATCCGTTGATCCCTATTGACGGATCCGCCGATCAGGGTACCAGTCACAATAACGCCAAACCCTTGCACAGTAAAAACCCGATCGACATACAGTCGCGGAATACCGTCGTTCTCCTCTGCTTTCGTTGCGAGAACTACCTGTTCAACGATGGTCTGCTTCAGCATTTCAATACCGGCACCCGTTATGGCGGAAACGCTGACAGTCGGGATCCCTTCAAGGCTTGTCCCGACGAGCATCTCTTGGGTCATCTCGGTCGCTTCCGCTAATTCGTCAGGGGTCGCCAAGTCAGATTTTGTCATCACAAGGATGCCGTTTGAAATTCCAAGTAGATCCAAGATTGCCAAGTGTTCAAGCGTCTGTTCTTGGACACCCTCTTTCGCATCAACGACGAATAGGACAATATCCATGCCGTAAGCACCCGAAAGCATGCTTCGGATAAACTTTTCATGTCCGGGTACATCAACGATACCCGCGCGCGAGCCATCGGGCAAGTCAAAGTAGGCAAAACCTAACTCAATAGATAAACCGCGCTCGCGTTCCTCCTTGAGCCGGTCTGTCTCCATACCTGTGAGTGCACCAACGAGAGCCGTTTTCCCGTGGTCAACATGTCCCGCTGTGCCGATGATAAGGTGTCGTCTATCTTGATGCATAATGGAAGAAACCCCCTAAATCCCCCTTATCAGGGGGACTTGCAACCTCCGATGAAGAAACCCCCTAAATCCCCCTTATCAGGGAGACTAATATTAAGGATACGCACGGATCATCTTACCAACTCGACTGAATCTGACGTTCGCTACCAGTTTCCACACTTCCCACACTTTCGCGGGTCGAGCGTCGCTTGCTGGACGCGAGGCAAATGACCAATATACCATAAACGCTTGCCCTTTAATGTCGCTAATATCTACAGGTCCCCAAGAACGGCTATCGCTACTCTGGTCGCGGTTATCACCCATCGCGAA
>JAGFCB010000041.1 GCA_022394775.1 Candidatus Poribacteria bacterium | reverse complement strand
CTCAGACAAACTCGCGACCACTTGGGGAAAAATCAAGCAGCGACTGTAGCATTTACTTAATTGGACAATTTTAAGATAGCCAAAAATTTCCAATCAAACCCTCTTTCGTAGCACAGACTATTAGCCTATGTCTCTTTTGTAGCATAGACTGTTAGTCTGTGCCACCAGTGCATAAATACTTCGCAAATTGTGCCGCGCGTCGGCGATCTGACTTTATTTTTTTCCAAGTTCTGGATGTATGAAACGCATAGAAAAACTTCTCGATCCTTGAACATTCAATCTAAATGTGATACGACTTGTCCAAACTTTAGGAAGTTTTAGAATATGACTCGTAGAAACAGTCCACCGAGATGAAAGCGAATATGAAAGATAAATTTTCCGATAACACCTTGAACATAGATAACTTGCCTGAACACAACCCAGAATCCGCAGAAAATGGTAAAATCAAACTGCTGGATGTCGTTGTGCTCACACAGGACATCCCTGAGCATAATCTCAAACGTGGAGAAGTCGGCACAGTCGTTGAAATCCTTTCAAATGGCGACGCTTTTGAAGTTGAATTCAGCGATGACGATGGGCAAATGTATACGTGTCTTAGTTTCCCTGCTTCTCAACTCAAGGTGCTTCATCAAGAACCGATAAACACAGATTCCAAGCATCAAACAGATGAAGAAATAAAAGGAATGACAGAAAAGGGAAAGAATCCCGCTGTACAACGCCTCATCAAAGCGATGGAAAAACCACCGCATCTCACCGATGAAGACATTGAAGCACTGAACCAGTCAGTAAAAGAAGGGAAAATACCGATAAAGTTCGATTCGCCCTTTGAGCCGGATGAACGTGAAAATAATGAATAAGTATCTCCTGGAAACAACAACGTGGAGTCTGTTGATGAAAGATAACCTCCAAGTTAAAGAGCGTTTGAATTCCTTGACCGAATCAGACTATACTTTCACCTGTTCCATAGTTAAGGGCGAAATTCTGTTTGGAATTGCTCGGCTTCCTGCAGGAAAAAGAAAACAAGATCTCCAACAAACAGCAGATGAATTATTTGAGATAGTTCCTTGTGAGCCAATCTCAGAGAGTGTCAGTGATATCTATGCGGAGATAAAAGTTGCGGCGCAAGAACAAGGAACGTCTTTAGGTGAATGCGATCTTTGGGTTGCTGCGACAGCACTCACCCTTGATGCAATTCTGGTTACTTCTGATTCCGATTATCAGCGAATAGTCGGATTGGGACTCCATTTAGAAGATTGGACGAGTTAATAACAGTGACGGTTGTCACGCCGACTGTAAAGACACAAGCGATAAATCAGATTATAATACAGATAAGCCGAAAGGAATGGACGCATGCCCACACTTGAATTCAAAGGAAAACAACACATCTACGCCCACCACCTCACCGTCCCCTACCGCCGAACTAAGAGAACAACGATGTTTGACAACTTGACCGAACTCATAAAAAAATACATCTCGGCGAAGACGCAACGATTAAATTTAAAAAGGGGTTAGCATCATCCTAAACGAAAGCGAGGAATTGAGTGGAAAAGCACCTATCTATGAAATCTTTGACGAAGAATTACGTCTAACAATTTTTGCATCAAGATCTATTTGGGAAGTTCGGAAATAAAAAACCATGCCTACACACCCGTACAAAATCACAGCCGTTGAAAGTCAACGCTACGAATGGGACAAGCCGCCTATCTGGAACGGCATGCACGTCTACGATAAAGGCAGGCTCCATCTAATAAAGATAACCGCCAAAAGTGGGACAGAAGAGATCGTTGGATACGGCTTCAACGGTGGAACCGCTGCGACCCGTCCACTTTCTATATTCCCAAAATTTGTAGACCTATTCCGTCCCGCCTTGATTGGACACGACGTAACAGATACGGCTTACGTCTCTCGGTTAGCCGAAAACTACAAAATCTATGGACCTGGTGGGTATCACACACAGGTACTCGCGGCGATAAACCAAGCCTGCTGGGATATCCGAGGAAAGATAGAGGGCAAATCTGTGCACGCTATACTTGGCGGGACACAGCAACGCATCCGCACCTACATCGCTGGGGGTTATTACGGTAAAGACAAGGGATTCGATGAACTCCAAGAAGAGATGGCACGGAATATAAATGAATTCAACGCCACCGCAGTTAAGATGAAAATTGGAGACCCAGACGCTGGACTTGAAACCGACATCAAACGGATTGAGGTGGTTCGCGAAACGGTCGGACCGGATATTACCGTCATGGTGGATGCGAATTGTGCGTGGTCGGTCGAAAAGGCAAGGGAGTGCCTTCCCACACTCCAAGCAAACAATATCTTCTGGTTTGAAGAGCCAATTCATAGCCACGATTACCGCGGGCATAGCGTATTACGGGAAGTAGCACAAGATTACGGCATACAGATTGCCACCGGCGAGAACGGATACGGATTACACTATTTTCAAACCTTAATTGATTATGAAGGTGCGGATGTATTCAATCTGGATGTCGCCATTCTTCCTGGCTACGATCCAGCAATTCAGGTCGTAGAAGAAGCGTCGGAAGCCGAAAAGTTGATTGCCCCACACGGTGCGCAAGAATTGCAAATCCACATCGCTGCAAGCCGAGACAACGGTCTGATGTTAGAATACTATCCACCGGCTGTTGATCCGCTCCGCGGTGAAATGTTCCTCCCACAAATGGTTTTAGAACCTGATGGGTATGTTACCGTTCCGTCTCGTCCCGGCATCGGTTTTGAACCGAACTGGGAATTACTAAAGCACCACCGAGTGTGATCGCAAGACTGTAGAAGCAATCACTGAACCTTAATCTTTCCTATCCATTCCTGCTATTCAGGGACAGAAAGGAAGAACGTGTCACCGAATCTCAACCCTTTTCGTTAAGTACCAATGGACGTAGAATCTGCCAAAATCTACGTGCCGATATATAAGATGTGCCTACCCTTGTGGTAGAATATATCTTTAAAAGGAGACCTTTTACATGCAAAAGACCGCTGAAGAATACCAGAAAGACCTACTTTGGCAGACAGCACTTGAAACCTTCTATCGCGTCGCTTACGCTGAAAGCCTCATGACCTCAGTGCTTCAGATATGGAAACCAATAGATGGGGTCATTAAGAGCATTATAACGATTACAACCATCGGTTCAGTCATGATAGGATGGATGTTATGGGGAACACCCACAGGTAAATTAACTTGGCTGGCTATAGCTGGATGCGCTGCATTCTTAGCACTTTTACACATTATCCTTAAAATTTCAGATCGTGTAACCGATTTGAGTCACAATGCACAGTACTTCAAGAGCTTACGTCTCAATTTGGAACGGTTCATCTATGACATGGAAGTGAATCCTGATTTTCCGCTGGAACAATTCAAAACCACATTTGAACAGTATCGAGAATGGTTATTGGTCGGTTCGCAAATGCTAAAGGAAGATTTCCTTTTGACCCGTCGTCGCCGCCAGCGGGTTCAGGAAAAATTGAATCAACAGATGGGAGATATAATTGTATGAAAGCACAACCCCCTGAAACCAAAGAAAACGGTATTGAGCACTCGGTAGGTCAGCGGCCCATACATACGACTTATGAGCCGCCGCGACCGCTTCCGCAGTTCCGTGCCCGTCCGAAATTAAGTCAAGCACAACCCACTACAAAAAAACAAGCCGCGCCATCAACAACAGTAAAACAAGGGCAGAACGTTTCACCAGAGGTGGTCGCTGATTCTGGGGGCGCAGCATCGGAAAAAAATAGTTGACCTCTCATGGCACCGGTGATGATCAAAATTGCGTAAGTCCTGAGGAAGGTCACAAAAGTGGTGCTGATGTTTTCCCAAAGACTCGCGGGAGCCAGAGGCTCAACTCCGGCACATAAGTCACCAAGACGAGTGCCACCAACAACAACGCAATAAATAGCAGCACCGAGCGGTAAAGCATCACAA
>JAGFCB010000230.1 GCA_022394775.1 Candidatus Poribacteria bacterium | reverse complement strand
CTCGCTTATTGTAGAGTTTCCGATGTGTCTCCGCTTGCGGGACTTGTGAATCTTCGGGTATTAAAGCTGCACCACAATTTGACGAGAGATTTCACACCGCTTTTAGGACTCAAGAATCTCACGGAATTTGATAACGGGGGCATCTGTGAAACCGCCCCGCTTCCGCCATCTGTTACGGAACGCATTGCGAATAGAACCTTCCCTTCAATAGCGTTGCCAGCACACAGCCTTGTCCACAATACAGAGCCGGTAAGATACCTGACTCGGTGGGCAGATCCCGATATCTATTATGATGTCGCAACGAAACACGATGTGTATCCTTACGCACTTCTTTTCGGTTTGGGTTGGCAGTTGACCCCGACAGAACCTACCGAGGGTTTAGCAACACGGCTTGTTGGACAGCCTGAGTCCGTAATGGACGAATACCAAAAATACGCCGAGCGGAATCCGAATATGCTATTCATTCCTACAATAGAGATCACTGTTTACGGGGAATTGGATAATTTTCCTCCAAATTCTGGCTTTTGGCTAAGAGATGCAGATGGACAGGTCATAAAAAATGAGCGAGCACCTTGGGGTGAATGGACGATAGATATTCTAAACCCAGAAGTTCAACAACTCATCATAAATCGTGTTGTGGGCATTGCGGAATGTGGATATTTTAATGGGGTCATGTTCGATGCGTGGGCACCTTACCATTTTGGTGCTTACGAAGAGGTCTTCGGGATTGAAGATGAAAAAGTTATAGAAGAAGTTATAGCGGCATATATAACCATCTTAAAAGGGATACGGGCACGGGTCCGAGATGACTTCCTTATACTCGTCAATAGAAACGAGAGAAAATCATCACGCTATGCGGAGTGGATCAACGGGAGTTTCATGGAAGTAGAAGGAAAGAATCCAAATGGCTACACATATAATGAACTTATTGAGATTGAAAATGCGCTATCTTGGAATGAGGAATATCTACGTGAACCGAGAATTAATGTGTTGCAAGCATATGGTGCAGTCCAACCTCCTGATAGTCCTGATAATTTACGCTGGATGCGGGTCTTTACAACACTGTCTCTCACACACTCCGATGGCTATTGCATATTCAGATCACTAGTGAATCGTGGTGAATATAATGACGGTGTACACATCTGGTATGATTTCTGGAATGCCGACCTCGGTAGGCCCATCGGCGGTGCTGAAACAAAAGGGCAGCTCTACGAAAACCGAGAAGGACTGTTTATCCGCGAGTTCACCAACGGTTGGGCGGTCTATAATCGCAGCGGTAGAGAACAGACTATTACTCTGCCCCGATCGGAAGGTATCGCAAGCGGTGTCGTCGGCACAGCGCATGTGCTTGCGGATTTAGATGGCGAGATGTATCTGAAATCGGAATCGGGGGTAGAAACTCCTCCTACAGCCGATCTGAATGCGGATGGCGTTGTGAATATCCAGGACCTTGTAATAGTAGCGAATGCGCTTGGCAAAGCGGAACCCGATCTCAATGGTGATGACGTTGTGAATATCCAAGATTTAGTCATCGTCGCAAATGCGTTTTAAGTTAGGAGACTTTTCTATGATACTAAGAAAGATATTTTGTAAATCGTTATGGGTTCAGTTGCTACTTTTATTTCTTATAGGTATGCTTGGATATGATACGATCGTATCCGCGGAAGATGAAGAAGCATGGATGCCGGATACAACACTGCGAAATGCTGTCCGAGAAAGGCTTCAATTGCCAGATACAACACCGTTATCCCTACCGGATATGTTAAAAATCAGGGACTTGGTAGTTTTAGAATCTGATATAGCAAACCTTCAAGGGTTAGAACATGCCCTCAATCTCCGATTTTTACATATAAGCCGTAGTGAGATTGTAGATATTTCACCGCTCGCCAACCTCGTCAATTTAAGAACCCTGGCATTGTATCACAACAAGATTGTAGATATTTCACCGCTCGCCAACTTGAGAAATTTAGAAGAGTTGATATTACATCATAACGAGATTATTGATTTTTCGCCATTACTGAAATTAAATAATCTCCAAGTAATTTTAGTCAACAACAACCCTGGCGATTTTAGTCAAATCGCAAAATTAATAAATAACCCTGATTTTACATGCGTTTTTGAAGGCAATTCATTTTTAGAACGTGTTAAAAACAGGAATTATCCGTCTATATTTACTGGATGGGGGTGGGACTTATTAAATTTCCCCGATTTATCACCAGAAGAACAGATCACACACCACGATTTATTTTTTACAGATTTGATGTTTGCGATGCATTGGCAATACTTGGTTTCCGATAACGAATCAAAACTTGCTGGCAGTTTGGAAGCCGCAAAACGTGAGCGTCAACGACTGCTGGAACATAATCCTAATATGATTTTTTTGGTTGGAATTTATTTTTACGGAGGTCAGCACAATGCGTATCCAGAAGACTGGCTGTATTGGTTAAGAGACGAGTCGGGTAATCTAATTCAGGAAGAAGGTTACGGAGAATATCTCATTGATTTTACGCAACAAGGCACACAAGATTTATTTGTACAGCAAGCCATTGCTATATCCGAATGTGGACTATATGACGGCATTTTTCTCGATTGGTGGCATGAAGGCAGGAGCATTCTGTTCAATCGCGCAGGCATCGCGGATGTAGATGGAAAATATCAAAAATTAGAAGTAGATGCTAAGTTATCTATGTTAAAACGAATCCGCGAAGCCGTCGGCGAAGATTTTCTTATACTTGTCAACACTGTGCAGTCTAAAGCAATTCGTTCCGCACCGTATGTTAATGGAACTTTCATGGAAACAGAATGGGAAACGGAGAAAGGTGTCTATACGCATCACCAACTTTCTGAAATAGAAGATACACTGCTCTGGTCAGAAGAAAATTTTAGGTATCCCCAAATTAATTGTTTAGAAGGCTATGGAATACCAACAGAAAATCTCGATAGCCCAACGAATCAACGTTGGATGCGGGTGTTTACAACGTTGAGCCTTACACATTCTGATGGCTATGTACTATATTCCGATGATCGTGGGCATGTATGGTACGATTTTTGGGATGCGGATCTCGGTCATCCCCTTCCCAGCAGCGGAAAAGGACAAACCTACGAGTCCATCAATGGGCTATTCATCCGCGAGTTCACCAACGGTTGGGCGGTGTATAACCGCAGTGGGAAGGAACAGCCGATCACTTTGCCAATGGAAACGACAGGGGTCGCCAGTGGTATTACTGCCACACAACACACGGTCCCCGATTTAGATGGTGAGATGTATCTGAAACAGGGAACCGGCACATCAGTGGATGTTAACGGTGATGGCGTTGTGAATATCCAAGACCTTGTAATAGTAGCGAATGCGTTTGGCGAAGTGGAACCCGATCTCAATGGCGATGGCGTTGTGAATATCCAAGATTTGGTCATCGTCGCCAATGCGTTTTGAAAAGGAGATTATACATTATACTATGATAATCAAAGAAATATATCGTAAATCATTGTGGTTTCAGTTGTTCCTCGCGTCCGTGGTAGGCATACTTGCGTATAATACTTTTACCTATGCAGAAGGTGCTGAGGACTGGATGCCGGATCCTGCGCTCCGCAAGGCTGTCCGTGAAGAACTTAAACTACCAGCAGACGCACCCTTGACGAAAGAGAAAATGCGACAACTGACGCGATTGCATGCGATAGAAAAAGGTATTGTGAATGTCCAAGGCTTAGAATTTGCGGTGAACCTGATAACACTCGATTTAGCCGCGAACCCCATAAAGGACATAAGCCCGCTTCAGAGCCTGACACAACTGACGCACCTGGGTCTGGGTTCTACCCACCTGTCAGATTTATCGCCATTAGCATCTCTGACATCCCTTGTGGATATGGACTTAGGAGACAACCAGATTTCAGATTTATCGCCACTCTCCGCACTCACAGCCCTTGCAAAATTGGATTTACAGTACAATCAAATCTCAGATTTATCACCATTAGCCGGTCTGATATCCCTGAGAGATATAAACTTGATAAATAACCCGATCAGCGATTTGGGGCCACTTTCAAATCTCACAAATTTAGAAGTATTGGATATCTATTATGGTAAAGTTTCCGATGTGTCTTCGCTTGTGGGACTTGAGAAACTTCCGATATTAGTAATGCACCCCGCATTGCGTGCCGTAGTCCGAAAGGAACTTCGTTTGTCTAATGTAGTGCCCTTGACCCAAGAGAATATTAAACAACTAACAAGATTGCATGCGTGGAAAAAAGGCGTTGTGAATCTCCAAGGCTTAGAATTTGCGGTAAACCTGACAGAACTCGATTTAGGCGGTAACCCCATAGAAGACATAAATCCACTTCAGGAGTTGACGCGCCTGACGCACCTGGGTTTAGGTGCTACCAACCTGTCAGTTTCAGATTTATCGTTACTCTCTGAACTCACAGACCTTAGGTATTTGAGTTTATGGGACAACCAAATCTCAGATATATCACCATTAGCTTCTCTGATCTCCCTTGTATCTCTGGATTTAGGAGGTAACCAAATCTCAGATATATCACCGCTCTCCGCACTCACAGACCTTGTAGAGTTGGCTTTAGGTGACAATCAAATCTCAGGTTTATCGCCACTCTCTGAACTGATAGACCTCAGAGATCTAAGCTTGAGTAATAATCCGCTTAGCGACTTACGTCCACTTTCAAATCTCATTAATTTAGAAGTATTGGACCTCGCTTATTGTAGAGTTTCCGATGTGTCTCCGCTTGCGGGACTTGTGAATCTTCGGGTATTAAAGCTGCACCACAATTTGACGAGAGATTTCACACCGCTTTTAGGACTCAAGAATCT
>JAGFCB010000287.1 GCA_022394775.1 Candidatus Poribacteria bacterium | reverse complement strand
TCTCCATCGAAACCGAGTCGATGCTCTCCGGGTGGAATATAGGAGTTCTTAGGATCGTTGTGTCTTCCCAATTGATTTGCCCACAAGTGCCATTTCCCGATGTAACTTGTCTGATACCCATTCCGATGTAAAACATGCCCGAAGCAGTCATGATTCGGATTCATGCGGAGTTCATTAATCGCCATACCCGTGCTACTGGCGTATTTACCGGTGAAAAGTGAAGCGCGATAAGGTGCGCACATCGGACTACCAGAGACAGCGTTGCAGAAATTCGCACTTTCTGTAGAAAGTCGATCAATATTTGGCGTGCGTGCACGGTTATCTCCAGCATAGCCGCACGACTGATAACGGAGTTGATCCGCGAAAACATAGACAAGATTCGGTCGCTTATTTGTTGAATGAGACATCAAAATATTCCTCTCGATTTGTGATACCTACATCATAGCATACTGCAGCAGATCCTTCAAGCCAAAAACAGAGTCTCGCTAGCGATTTTTATGGATATGATTTGCTTTTTCCGTGAAAACAGCATATAATTCACAGTTATGTGTAGACGATATTATTTTTATTTAAAGAAAAATAATATTTGCTCTATTATAACTAAAAATAGGTGTGTCAATTGTCCCGCGATGCGTTGCAAGGCCCTGTGCGAAGCGGATATCAAACATTCGTTCCATAGGTTAACGGTTGACTACCGTTTATTCTCAAACTCACGTTTAGCGAATAAAAATCCTGGATCTTGGGCGAACTTAAAATCAACTCTCTAATAAGGAGTATTTTTCTAATGGAGAATAAAGAACCTTTCGTTCCAAATGTTATATGGCTGAAAGCCCACACTGTAAAAATAATTATTTCAATTTTACTGTTAGGTATTCTCACGCCTGCCTTTTCCCAAAACGAAGAGGCCCCCTTGTCTAAAACTACACTTCAACTGCTCCATGCAGCAGACATGGAGGGTGGCATTGAGGCACTCGAAAACGCGCCTCGCTTCTCATCGGTGTTGAACGCGCTCAAAGTCGAAGTTAAAGATACAGTTATCATCGGTGCAGGAGATAGCTACATTCCTGGTCCGTTTTTTGCAGCTGCAAATAACGGGAGCCTGCGTGAGGTATTGGGACGCGAAGGTTCAGGACGCGCAGACATTTTAATGCTCAATGCAATGGGATTCATGGCAGGTGCACTCGGTAACCACGAATTTGACGCTGGTCCTGGGATCCTCGCTGGATTGATCGCACCAGATAGAGACTATGTCGGTACAACGTTTCCATTTTTGAGCGCGAATTTAGACTTTAGTTCTGACAGCAACCTCGCCTCCCTCGTCGTTGATCCGGGGCAAGAAGCAAGTACAATTCCGAATAGTATTACGAAGAGCGTGGTTATCACGACTTCTTCGGGTGAAAAGATCGGGGTCATCGGTGTGACAACACCGCTACTCGGAAGTCTCTCTGTCCCCGGGAACGTCGGGATCGCACCAGCAGACCCAAACGACATGATGGCATTGGCAGCGATCCTCCAAGAATCCGTTGATGCACTGACAGCCACCGGTATTAATAAAATTATTCTTGCCGGACACCTCCAACAAATTAACCTTGATGAGACACTCGCCACACAGGTCAAAGATGTTGATATTATCATCGCAGGCGGTTCCAACACGCTTCTCGCCGATGAAACCGATCGACTTCACCCCGGCGATACTGCGGACCTTCCCTACCCAATCCTGACCCAATCTGCAACAGGTGAACCGATTGCGATTGTCGGTACAGACGGGAATTACCGGTATGTTGGGCGATTAGTCGTTGATTTTGACGAAGCAGGGGTCTTAATTACCGAATCGATTGATGCTGCAATTAGTGGTGCTTTTGTAACCGACGCGCAAGGTGTTGCAGATACCGGAAATGCCGAACCAGCAGCACGCGTCGTTGAAATTACGGAAGCCATTCGGAACGTTGTCCTTGAAAAAGACGGTAACATCTTTGGGCAAACAAGCGTCTATCTGAATGGTAATCGTAGTTCCGTGCGTACAGAGGAGACAAACATCGGTAACTTAATCGCCGATGCGAATCTTGTGGCGGCACAGCGCGTCGATCCGAGCGTGGTTGCCTCTCTGAAAAACGGCGGGGGCATCCGCGCCCCAATCGGGGTAACTGCTTATGGGGAACTGCTGCCGCCCCCTGCAAACGCCTTGGTCAGTAAAGCAGCGGGTCAGATTTCACAGATTGACATCGAAAATACACTCCGATTCAACAACGGATTGACGCTTTTAACGCTAAGCGCAGCGGAGTTGCTTGAAGTTATCGAACACACAGTCGCTGCCTCCGGTAGTGGTTCAACTCCCGGACGTTTTCCGCAAATCGCAGGAATGGCGTTCAGTTTTGATACTTCACTGCCGGAAGGCTCAAGGGTTCAGTCGCTTGTCATCATTGACGCAGATGGAAATCCGACAGACACAATTGCCCAGAATGGCAAAATCGTGGGAGATGCAGATCGCACTTTCCGAATGGTCACGATCACTTTCCTTGTTGACGGTGGAGATGGCTATCCGTATGCTAATTTCCCGAATACGCACCGTGTTGACCTTACCGAAGTGATGACAGAGGAACAGTCCGGCGGACAAGCGACGTTCACTGATCCTGGTACAGAGCAAGATGCCCTCGCGGAATATCTCGCGGCGCATTTCTCTGAAGTGCCGTTTGCTATGGCAGATATTGAACCTAAAAACGATGAACGCATTCAGAACCTGGCATTCCGTGCCGACAGTCTAATTATGGCTACGCCAGTGGCAGACGCGAACGCGTTTGATATAGCACTCAGTTCAGGTTTGAACATGATTAGTTTACCGCTGATGCCAAACGAACCTTACACAGCACGTTCCTTCATGGAAAAGAGCGGTGCGACCACGGTTATAAAATTCGATGCTGATACGCAAAATTTCATTGGATTTACGGCAAATTCTACTGGTAATGGATTCTCAATTGAAGGTGGGATGGGATACATCGTCAACGTTACTGCGCCGAAGGTTGTCAGTTTCACGGGGAGTGCTTGGCAAAACACTCCACCGGCAGCAGCGGCTCCGACGCAGCCATCAATTCCAAAGACGTGGGCATTTGTCCTACGGGCACAGCTTGAAGGCATCAGTGGCGTAACACTCACTGTCTATAACGGACACACCAGAGTTGCCGAAGCGGTTGGTGCCAACGGTTTCCACGCCGCTTGGGCAGACATCAGCCATCAAGCGGTGGTTTCTGTCGGTGCTACGCTGACGATCGAAGTGCGCGATACAACCGGTAGTCTCATCCGCACACTTCAGCACGAAATCAGCGCGGCAGACATTCACCGAGCGTTCAGCGAACTCCGACTCACACCCGCTGATCTAATCCCGAAACAGACTGTCCTACTTGCGAATTATCCGAATCCATTCAATCCAGAAACGTGGTTACCGTATCAGTTAGCAAATGACGCGGAAGTCACGATTCGTATCTATTCGGCTGCGGGACAACTCGTCCGGCATTTGGATCTCGGGTTCCAACAGGCGGGGTATTACATCGGGAAGTCACGTGCTGCTTATTGGGATGGTCTTAATGATTTGGGTGAACGACTCGCTTCAGGCATCTACTTCTACCAATTGAGCACTCCCGAATCATCAGCGACTCGCAAGATGGTCATCATGAAATAAATAGTTATCGGTTGTCAGTTAAGAGGTTTTGATGTAAAAAATCACTGCTGGGTCAGAGGAGATTGTTACAAAGTGACTCTTAACCGATAACTGGCAACCCTTACTCCGCAGGTCTCCTCCATTGCCCTTCAGTGACTTGGTCGATTAGCATGCGAGCTTTCTGACTCGCGCGAACTTGCTTTTCGATGTCAACTGGATCCCACTCTCTTAACAATCGCGCCTCAAGTTCTTGGCAAATCGTTTGATATGCCTCGTCATTGGCGAGGTTCCGAAATTCATCTGGATCTTCGGCGATGTCATAAAGTTCCGGTGGATCGCCGAGGCTATAGTTGAATTTATACCGTCCCTTCCGCACCATCGCCATCGGACGTTCGACACCGTGGGCAAGGTATTCGGAGAACGCGAAATCTTTCCAATCGTTTTCGTCACCCTGTATCAAAGGCAGTAGACTGTCTCCATCCAGCTGATGACCGGACTGCGCGCCCGCAGTATCAACGAGCGTTGCTGTCAGGTCTACGAGCGAAACCACTTTATCAATACGCTTCCCTGCGGATAGTCTGTCAGGGAACATAATTTGTAGTGGGACACGAGCGGATGCTTCATAGAAATTCGACTTCCGCCACATGCCGTGCTCGCCGTTCATTTCGCCGTGGTCGCTGGTATAGATGACAATCGTATTCTCCAACTGTCCGGTTTCCTCAAGCGTCTTGAGTAAGTTGCCAATCTTTTCGTCGAGATAGGTAATCAATCCATAATAGCCTGCTCTCCCACGACGCACGAGTTCTTCTGGAAAGTCAACACACCCAAACATGCGGCGCATCCGTTGGTAGACGGGATGCTGGTTTTCGAGGTGTCCCTCTGGAATGTTGGGGAGATCAATCTCGTCAAGCGGGTAGAGGTCCCAAAACCGTTGTGGTACGATGAGCGGGAAATGGGGCGCGATAAACGACACATTGAGTGCCCACGGTTGCTCCTGCCGTGCCGGGTCCCGGAGATAGGCTAAAGCCTCTGCTTCTGCGAGGTCATCGACTTCAATCTCCACAGTTGTTCCGGGACGTGCCTGTGCCAGTCCTTGCCATGGACGCTGTGCGGGTGGTGTGCCGTTATCCCAATCCGTAAGTCCGTGTTGTCGTTCTGCGTGTAAGTCTCGGGCGAGTTGCGTGCGGAATCCGTGGAGTTGATCCATACCGCCGAAGTGCTGTTTCCCAGAAAGCACGACATCGTAGCCGACTGCGCGTAGGTTATGCGCCCATGTAACAGCATCCGGACGCAGTGGTGCAGCGTTGTCCCACGCACCGATTTTGTGGATATACTGCCCCGTCATAAACGACATCCGAGACGGCATACAGAGCGGTGAATTGCAGTAAGCGTTCGTGAAGGTAACACCGTCTTCAGCGAGTCTGTCCATGTGTGGCGTTTGGACAAGGGGATGTCCGTAGGGTCCGCTGTACATCGGTGCGTGTTCGTCGGACATGATGATGAGGAGGTTGGGTTGTTGGTTTGGGAGCATGGGCGTTCCTGTTTTTGGGTATAAATTTCTGTATTAATTTTTTCCAAGATACCACCTTTCGCACACACTGTCAAGTGAAAAGGTAGAGTTTATTCCTACAGTATTCTTCTTGAATTATTCTTTGTAAGGTGCTATGCTGAGTTTATGAATAAATACACAACAAAGGAAACAGCATGGGAACCGAAACCAGACCTAATATCTTACTCATCACCAGCGACCAGCAGCATTGGAACACCTTGGGCTGCCTCAATCCCGAAATTCAGACTCCTCACTTAGATACCTTGGCACAGCAAGGGACATTGTTCAACAGAGCCTATTGTCCGAATCCGACTTGCACGCCGACGCGTGCATCTATTATCACAGGGAAGTACCCGAGCCAGCACGGTGCTTGGTCTCTCGGCACAAAACTCTCTGAAGATGAGCACACCGTCGGCGAAGATTTGACGGATGCAGGCTATCGGACTGCGCTTGTCGGAAAAGCACACTTCCAACCCCTGCACGGCACTGAGGAATTCCCGTCTCTCGAATCCTATCCGATTCTCCAAGACTTGGATTTCTGGCGGAGTTTCAATGAACCGTTCTATGGGTTTGAACACGTTGAACTGGCGCGCAATCATGCCGATGAAGCGCACGTCGGACAGCATTATGCCATCTGGATGGAAGAGAACGGTTGCGCCAACTGGCGCGACTATTTTGCACCGCCGACAGGGAATGCTCGCGGGCAATATCGAAAGTGGCCCATCCCGGAAGAATACCATTATGATACATGGATCGCGGAACGTACGAACGCACTCATGGAGACATATCAGCAGAACGATGAGAACTTCTTCCTTTGGGCAAGTTTCTTCGATCCGCATCCGAAATATCTTGTCCCTGAACCGTGGGATACGATGTATGACCCAGCAGAATTGACGGTGCCTTCTGTAACAGAAGGAGAACATGACAACAACCCGCTGCACTTCCAATTAACGCAACAACAAAAGCCTGATTTCTCGGCTTGGCGCGAAAGCGGGAAAGGTGTACACGGTTTCAATTCACATTTACGGGATCGGGATGAACTCGCCAAAGACATCGCCGTCTATTACGGTATGGTGACGCTGATGGACAAATACATCGGGAAAATCTTGGCGAAACTCGACGAACTGGGACTTGCAGACAATACACTGGTTGTGTTCACGTCCGATCACGGGCACTTTTACGGACAGCACGGTCTCGTCGCGAAAGGCGCGTTCCATTACGAGGATGTCATCCGAGTGCCGTTCATCGCGCGATATCCCGGAGTTGTACCTGCAGGGAAACAGTCGGAAGCGTTGCAGACGTTGGTAGATTTAGCACCCACATTCTTGAGTGCTACCGGTACTGATATTCCACGTTCGATGACAGGTGTAGATCAGATGCCAGTCTGGTCAGGACAAGCAGAACAGGCACGCGACCACATCATCGTTGAAAACCGTCATGAACCGACAACGGTACACGTCAAAACCTACGTTGATGACCGTTATAAACTGACCGTTTATTACAACCAAGACTACGGAGAATTGTTCGATCTGAAAGAAGATCCTGGAGAAATCAATAATCTGTGGAATTCCGCTGAGCATGCGGCTTTGAAGGCAGATTTGGTTATGAAGTTATTGTTCGCGGAAATGGGGAAAGAGCCGTTGTGGATGCCGCGGACTTCGGGCGCATAAGACTCCTAAAGAGGCGTTCCACCACCATTACAGAACAAAATAGGACTTACGCAAATTAAGGAAATATTGGACATTTAGACACAAAAAGTGGAAACTTCCACCCTTTAAATCCTGAAATCACCCTTATCAAGAATTTTAAAAGGTAGTACGTAAGTCCTATGCAATTATAAATTTGATAGGAGACCTCCGTGGAAAACAGTGCACAAGGGAACACACAAGATACCCAACCAGACATTAATCCATATTTCTTGCGCTATTTGCGCGAAAAAGTGGTACAAGTTACACAAGAAGAACTTGCTAATGAAATGAATGTTGATGCTGAAACAGTAAAACATTGGGAAACTGGTCGAAGACAACCGAGTCAAAAACATCTGCTTGCATTGGAAAAATATTTCGGTATTAAAACCGGCTCCCTTGCTTTGGAGATGCAACAGATCTTGGTTCAAGACTTCAATGCTGCGTACTTTGGTGATACAGATGCGCGCGAGCGGCTCGAATGGGTGGATAAGAACCGCAAATTAGGACAGGCACTTCGCATTATCCCCGTCCCTTCCACTACACGAACAGCAGAACTACTCACTGCGTTGTTAGAAGATATTTCATAGACGGTTATCTTTAAAACTTCCTGACTCAACTCCCCTCATTTTTTACCTGAGATCGGACTCGTTTTCTCTCTAAAACGCGTCCGTCGAAACACGGGACTGGTATTTGCCATCTGGAACCGGTGTGCGGGTTGTTACTGCCGTCATCGTACCGCACTACTCACACCACCCCTCTCAATTCCATCTATGCGAACCACAATTGCTGCCCTGAACGGCTCAATATGTCTCAAATTGTAGATTTTTCCTTCTAAATACTTCCAATTTCTTTCTAAATATTATCAATTTACCGATATTTATCGCCAATTATAGGTTATATATTATCATTTTTTGGTTAATTTATTGCTATTTACTGTCAAAAATTGTATAATAGTATATCATTTTCGGATAAATGGAGGTCATTTAGTGTGTTTTATGATTTAGAACACAAGCCATCGAAGAGTCAGATCTTTGCGCAGAAGGTTTACCAGATAGCCGTCAACGATCAGGATTTAGCTGTCGAATCAATTTCACTGATGGATCTCGAAAACCTTGCTGACGAAGCACTCCGGCAGTTTCCGAAAGAATGTGATGTGCGTTTCCGGGAGTCGGCAATTGAGCATATTAGGGCGTTTCAAAGTGCGTGGTAAGGGGTAAAGGTGTCAAAGACTGTCTACTAAAGGGAAAGAACGTTGCGTTATGGATGATTCAAAAGCCATCATCAGTCCAAATCACCAGATGTGTGTTCCAGTCTTAGTGTGATTATTGCCCCCGAAGGCTGTCGGTAGACTGTTTCAGTTACACGATTACACGTGTTGTGTAGATTTACGGAGGCGTGTGCGTCCTCGACGTGTGCTTTATCCGATCCTTCGTCCGAATGTAATGCATAGTCCACGCTACTATCACCTCCTGCAAGCTGCACGCTTGAAAAGGAGATATTATCGTGAAAATCGGAGCGAGAACGTTCAAAGTTTGTGAATGAGCGTATCATATCGCTAAACAAGGAGACTTGGTATGGTACAAATGCGGATGGATTTATTTCAAGAAACGGCAGATACATCTAATCCGAGTAAAAAATCGAATAAGAAAACTCTGAATAACTTGACAGGTAAAGAATGGGTCAAGTTTTCAAAATCATGGTTTACACTTAGCCGTAGCGGGTGTGATAGAGAGAGAGTATCCTTACATCCAGCAACGTTTCCCGCTGAATTGGTAGAAGATCACCTTCGTTTTTTTACAAAAGTGGGTGAATCTGTGCTTGACCCGTTTTTGGGATCAGGGACCACAATGGAAGTTGCAGAGGCGATGGGAAGGTGTTCTGCGGGGATTGAACTCAACGTCCAATTTGCAGAGTTTGCTGCGACCCGTACCTCACATCCAATATTTGTTGGGAACGTTCTCGAAGTTATTAAAGACACAGAACGGTTACCACTCGAATCATTTCATTATATTTTCACATCCCCACCCTATTGGAATACACTCCATAAAAGTAGAGGCGGGAATAAGGATACTCGCCATAAAAAGAGAGAAGGACGCGGTGAATCTCTTGTATACAGTGACAGTCCTGATGATATTGGAAACATAGAAGAAGTAGAGGAGTACCTACAGCGGTTAGTTTCTCTATTTACCGATGCCCATAGGGTATTGAAGCCAAAACGGTATCTCACAATCGTTATACAAAATCTCAATTATGGAGGGGCATTAGTTCCGATTGCGTGGCAACTGGGTCTCTTATTAGTTGAAACGGGGCTTTGGAAGATGAAAGGAGAAAGGATTTGGTGTAAGGAACAAGGTAAATTAGGTATTTATGGGTATCCAACAACTTATGCAACTAATAATTTCCATCATTACTGTTTAACTTTTCAGAGGATGTAATTCTATGTAGTTTGAGATAACACGCGAAGATTCTGATATAGCATTGGACTTCGCTCGTGAGACTGTACATAGAACATATAACCGTATGGGATATGACAATACACCCGGAAGTTTTGATAGAAGACAGTTTCACATTTATGTTGGCAAAGTAGCTGAGCAAGTCGTTTTTAGGTATCTCCAAGAAGTCTTAGAATTATCGGTAATTCAAGACACGAATACCGGAGGTCCCGATAAATTTGATTTCAGAATTGAGTGCTTAGATAGGTATATTTTAGGAGATGTAAAGTCTTTCCATGTATATCGCACATGGAAATCCCAAATACGAAGGAAATCACAGATAGAACAGAACGCTTGGGCACTCGTGCCTATAGATCAATATCATAGGCAACCGAAGGATTTGTATATCTTTACGGTAATTTTGGGTAACAAAGTTGGTAGGACACTTGATTTAGTATCAGATACTGCAGGAATTTGTTTTATGAACTGGGCAACCCATAGAGATATAGGGTATTGGGAGTTTGTCCGTCAAGGCACTCCAGTGTTTCCTTACAATAGGACACGAACCGATAACTATGGTCAGAAAATATCCGTATGCAGATCCATGGAGATGTTCCATATCCAGAACTTTTAACAGAAGATACATCAAGGAGATCTGCTGCTTTTATCAAGAAGAGGATATTGAGAAAACAATGATATTTCAAGAAATAGACGCAGCGGTACCCACGATAGACGGAGGTTTTCCACGTCGGGAACATCAAACATAATTACTTAATCAACACCGGCGAAATTTAATACCGCCGTTTCCAATGCCAACTGTCGCTGCCTGAAATGAGTGGTCGGATGTCCTCTGGCAGCGTCTCAATAAATTCGGGACTGACCTCGTTGCCGGGCCATTCGCGGACCATTGGCGGCGTGTAGCCGGAGATGAGAATGACCCGCTCTTTGTCGCTACGGATGGCAGTGGTGCTGTGAATCAACGCTTCGGCAAAAAGCAGCACAGAACCCGCCGACGCTTCGACTTGGTAGATGAGTTTATCATCAGACAATGCGGCTTCGATCATCTCGTTATGGTTCCATGTTAAGCGGTGGCTTCCGGGTATGACGCACGTTCCGCCATCGTCGGGACCGACATCGGTGAGGTAAGCGAGCGTCTTTACAAAGATGCAGTGGAACTTGTTCTGTTCGATATAGGTGCCCCACCCGTGTTGCGTCCCTCGATGAAACCCTGTTGGGTTATAACGGCGTTTATAGAGCTCGTCTAATTCTGCCTCTGGATTACGACTATTAATGATCGCTTCGGTTTCCTCAAGGCGTACTGCACCACCAACCACTTCTTCAACCAGTGGCACGAGTTTTGGATGCGCGGCGTATTCTAATAGTGCCGGATCATATTCAACAAGGTTTCCGAAAAGTACGTGGTGTTCTCCGCCTGGACGGGCATAAACGCGCTTGGCATCCCGACCTTCGTCGGCTTTTATTTTATAGAGCGCGCCTTTCATACGTCCAACTTCATCGTCGTTTAGGACATTCTCTAACAACACAAAACCGTAGATATCGAAGTGTAGCCGTTGTGCTGGCGTTAGGCAAACCTTTTCATTGCTCATCATTCTCTCCTTCACAAGAATTTTCTACAAACTCTCTAAGTCTTTGTCTCAGTTCGCTGGAAATTGGATAGTCCTCAATTCTCTCCAAGATCGTTTTACATGTTTCGCCGTTTTCTCTTAACCTGGTAAATACCGCCTGAAATAATTGATCAATACCAAATTCGGCAAGTGCTTTTGAGATGAACGCCAAGATCCCTAACGTGGCGATTCCGCCCAACATTCCAAACGGGCCTAAAGCAGCGAGTGCCGACGTTATTGCTGCGGCACCAAAATATGGAGAAGCTGCCATTAGCATGACCAAAACAAGTCCAGGGATTCCCAATCCAGCAATTATTTCCGCTGTCCTATCTATTGTGAAAATATCTATGTTACGTGCCCTTAGTTCTAAATCCTTTAACCGTTCTTCTACATTATCCCCGAACCATTCCTTTATATGTTGACAAGTCTTCCACAGATCCGTCCACCATTCGGCTACAGAACCAAAGACGTTTTGTAGATGCGGCACACGCGTTCTTATAGAATCAATAGCATTTTGCAGATCCTGAATAGCCTCTCGCAACTTTTTCAATTCATCTAATCCTGCCCTAACTACAAAACGAACCGCTCTTTTTAACGCTCGGATAGCCTCTTTAGGATCCGGTATTCGCTTCCTGTCTATAGAAGGGATGGCATCCCTCAATTCTTGAAAGGTACTTAGCAGCTCGCGCAACCATGTACCTGCAGTGCGAATTCTCTCTCTTAAATCTTGCACCAATTGCATAGTTTAAATACTTTCTGAATTGAAAAAAACCATTCTTTACAAATGCCGCCCCTACGGGGCTTGGTTTTTGGTTGATACACGTTTCTACACAGATGCCGTCCCTACGGGACTAAAGAAAACATATACATCCACAATTTATAGGCAATAAGATAGAGGTTTCCGCTTGTAAACTTCGGAAATCACGATTCTAAACCGTTTCTATTGGAGTGCCGACTGTTTCTTGATGTGTCCCCAGAAGGTGGTGAGTTTTTCGCTTGGATCCACAGCGAGATCGAGTGCATCCTCGCCTTCATAGACAAGTAGGTCATCAACATAACCGGGGACAGTTATTCCCCAAGTATAGAAAGCGAACCATTTAGCGGTGGGGGCGAGCGCAGCGTTTCGGAAGGGTAGACCTTTTTCCGGCTTGGCACCCAAGGCATCATCCCTGTCATCACCTACGGAAAAATCAAATTCGCTTTTGCCGACGTCGGCAACAACGTAGACGTACTTCCATGTATCGGTTTCAAAATCACCAATGAGTTGCCATGCGCCACCGTCATAAAGTCGGACAATACCCGCGTCCCAGTTGATATAGGTGCAGCCATTGTTTTCGCCAAAACCGTCAGCAGTGGCGACTTTAAGATTGAAAGACCTACCACCGCCCTCAATGTAAACCCAGAATTCAACCGAAATAATCGGGTTTTCGGTTTCTATGGGAACACCGAGTCCGTCTCCGTCACCGCCGCCTAAGATCGCAAGCGCTTTTTTATCCGTTTTGACGGTGTCGCCAGAAACTTCAAAGTCACCGCCAATGACTTCCCAATCTTTAGGTGGGTTGCCTGCAGCGAATTCCTCAAACCCAGTCTGAATGAAAACCTCTTGGGAAATTGCGGTTTTTACGATGGCAAGGTTCAAAAGAACAATAACAATTAATAGGAAATACTGGCTCCAGTCAACACATTTATCTTGATTTCTCATCTGTCGCTCCTTTATTGAACCCTGTTAGGGCATCCAGATATTCCACTCGCCTTTTTTCTCCCACTTGCGACATGCAAGGCACAAACACATAAATCGAATCGCGAAACGCGGCGAAGGACCGACATTCATCGTTCCAGAATGCGGCAGGAGGTGGTGAAAAAATAGGACATCTCCCTGTTTCGCGACGACTTCCAGCGGTTCGCCTAAATCCATTTCAGGAAATAGGGCGCGTACATCGCGGACATGGTTGGAGAATTCGGGATTCTTTTTGCGGAATTTACGAATACGTCGTGGACCTTCGGGCCATATTACTGTGGTTCCGCCGTGCGAATTGGCATCGGTGAGGTAAGTCAAACTGGTCGCCCGAAATGTGCCAGGGTCCAATCGAAAATCCCGAAAATCACCATCTAAGTGTGGGGATGGGCTTTTCCACTCGGTTGAAACAGGGAATTGGTTGAGTGCCCAGACACCATCAGGACGGTGATCTTTACAGTGCGGAATTTCTGGGTATCGAGATGCGAGTTGGTTGAGGACAGTGAGGTAATCAGGGGTACAGCACGCTAAGACATCCAGATGCGTAACACCGAAAAGTTCAATCCGGTTCCCGTTCGACAGCTGCTCCATGTAAAAACCGGCGAGCGGTTGACGTTTGAAATGTCCCCATGAATTGGGGTCATCCGCATCCATGCCCATCAGCTGCCACATCGCTTCTTCTGCCTTTGTGACAATCTCTTGCGGAATCAAACCCGGAAGGAGTAGATAACCCTCTTCTTCAAATTGTGCTAATTGTTGCCTTGAAAGCATATTTCTATCTATTAGATTTTCGCTCGATTTTGTCCGTTGTCCAAAATCGGTTTTCGATTAATTTTCTGCATATCTTACTTATAGACAATCATTATAGTAAAGCCCACAATTATAGTAAAGTTTAGAATTAATAGGACACTCTGTGTAGGTTCGGTTAGGAATGCACGTCGCATTTGGGTGTGTACACCGCAAAACCGAACCTACCGGGGAATGAAAGTGTCTCTTTATTTTTAGGTTTCACTATAATTCACCTAAGATTGGCGGGGTTACAAACTCCGCCAGCGAGGAGAGAGTTGTGTGTTTACTAAAGTGTTCTCGTATTTTCGGGCTTTACTATAATAAGTAAGAGGGCACCGGTACTTCTTCTAACAGTGTCAATATGTTCAATCTTCAATCGTGAGTTGGGTAACGTCGATAGAAGGTTCGGGATACTTCATGTCCAGCTTTTTGAGTCGCTCCACGATACATTCTGTGATAACGAGATTCCGATACCACTTTTTATTCGCCGGAATTATATGCCAAGGTGCCCACTCCGTACTACACTTTTGAAGCATAACTTCGTACGCCTGCATATAATCAGTCCAATAGGCACGTTCACGAATATCGGATGCCTCAACCTTCCAATGCTTCGTGGGATCGTTAATTCGAGATTCAAGACGCTCTTTCTGTTCATCTTTTGAGATGTGAAGGTAAAACTTCATCACGACCGTTCCATTTTCAACGAGCATCTTTTCAAAATCATTAATCTGCTGATAACGCTGGGACCAGACCTGCTCCGACACCAGATTATGTACCCGAACAACGAGGACATCTTCATAATGCGAACGGTTAAAGATACCGATCTTTCCTTTAGATGGGACGGCTTTGTGTGCTCGCCATAGGAAATCACGGGAAATTTCATCCGTAGTTGGCACTTTGAAGCTGACAACATCACAGCCCTGTACGTTTATACCGCCCATCACACGTCGGATCGTGCCATCCTTACCACACGTATCCATACCTTGCAGGATAATAAGAAGTGCGTGTCGGCTTTCCGCGTAAAGTAGCCCCTGAAGTTCCAGCAGTTCCTTATGTAACTTTTTCAGTCTGCGCTTGGTTTGACCTTTTTTTTCGTAAGCACCCGTATATTCGGGTGGATAATCGTTCAAGCTGACAAGGTCACCGGGCTTGACGATATTTTTAGGATTAAGTTCCATTTTTTAACTATTAAATCTCGCCACCGTTTCACGGCAATTTGCTTGAGTTTCAGTCATGAATAGCCATCACCATCACAAGAATCTTGTAGACTGCTGACAACTAATTACTGCGATAAAGACTCATAGTAGTCATCAACAAGTTGTCTATATTCGGGCGGGACATCCTCTTTGGCAACCTGAGTGAGCTGTTTCTTCTCCTGAAGCGTGTTGAGTCGCTCTTCAAGTGCGGCTTCCAATTTCGCCAAGTCTCGAACAACAAATTCATAGTTCGGAAAGGGGTTTGAGCGATTCGGTGGACGATAATCCATAGTATCCAGCAGACCGAGCCAGAGTTCTTCAATCTCACGTCCGGATTCCTGACCGCCAGCGCGTGCCTCTTGGTTTTCGCCTTCACCTTGCTGCCCCGGCTGTTGCCCCTCTTGTCCGGGTTGTTGTCCTTGTCCTTCCTGTTGGTTTTGCATGGCTTGCTGTGCCTGTTGCATCCGTTCCTGAATCTGCTGTTGCTGTTCAGCGAGCTGCTGCTGACGCTGCTGTTGTTCTTCGGTCTGCTCTTGCCCCTCCATTGCTTCAAGCTCACGTTGGATATCTTCCATCTGTTCTCGCGCCTGTTGAAGTTGTTGGAGTGCGGCTTCGAGCTGCTCCTCTTCGGTGTTTGCCATATTGGCTTGTGCTTGTTGCAGATCACCCTGTACCTGCCTTAGCGTCTCTACTACCTCTTGTTGATTCTGGTCAGCGGCGCGGAAACTGCGCCATTGTAAGGCGCGTTGTGCGGTAGACATATCGCCAGCAGTCTGTTCTTCAGTGAGTCGCCGCATAGCATCCGTCACATTTCGGGCTGCCTCTGGATTCTCCTCACTGAGTTGTTCCGGAAGGTTTTCCAGTGTCCTTTCAAGTGATTGTAGATCGCGCTGAAGTTCCCGTTGTTCGTTGGCAAGCTCAGAAGCCTTTCGGAAATCTTCGGGACGCATTTCTGACTGCTGAGAGCGGTTCTTGAGTTCCTGCGTCTCCTGCTGGACATCAGATTGTGCTTCTATCAACTGCCCTGCCTGCTGTGCAGCTCTTTCAAGCGCAGCATCCGTGAATTCCGATGCGACCTTTTCCAGCTGTTCAACGGCTTCCTCGAGCCGCTCCTCAGCTTTCTGACCTTTAGCAGCACTCATTTGAGGTTCCTGCTGCTGCATACCTTCTGAGGCTTGCTGCATCTGTTCACCCGCCTGTTGCATTGCTTGACCGGCTTGGTCCAGACGTTGCCCTTGGGTCCCCTGCGCATTTTGTTGCATGTTGCCGAGTTGCTGTGCCATCTGCTGTGCCTGTTGCGACAATTGACCTTGTTGCTGACTGTTTTGCTGCATTTCGCTTGGAGATGGTTCGCTTTCACGCCCGAGTTCCTGGCTCTGTTGGTTCAGCTGCTGCTGTTCCGACAACATCTGACGTGCTTGATCTAACATCTCCTGCGTCTGTTCCTGCATCTCCGCATCAAGTTCGTTCTGCTGATCCTCAAGTTCGTTTTCGAGCTCCTCCATTTCAAGTTCAAGATTCTCAGCAAGTTGCGGATTCGTATTTCGCATCTGCGTCAGTATTTTAGGCAGCTCAAGGCTAACTTTTATTAGCAGTTCAAGAGCCTCTTGTTCTGAAGGCATGGCTTCGGTAGGTTGGACAGCATTTAGGCTATCGGCTGCCTCACGCATTTCGGCTATTGCATCCTCCAAGTTCATCAAAATTTCGGGCGTGACCGCGGATTCTCCCTGCATCGCCATGCTAAACTCATCCGCAAGTTTCTGCGTTTCATCCGTCAAGTTGGTCTGTTTGTCCGCGGTTTTCTTTACAGCACTTCGATATTCATCTGTAACTGATAACGGTTTCGCGTTAATATGATTCGATGTTTCCCGAATAATCTGCTTCTGAGAGCCGATTATCTTTAAAAGCGGATTCGGCATCGGTTGTGCGGGTTCTCCCTCTGCTTCCTGGAAATTTTCATTAAACGGACGGATTTCAATGAAGTAAATATCGCTACTGGCTTCACCCGGACCGGTGCGTGTGTTATTATCAACGGCGCGTGCATAGTAGGAAATAATATCCCCCGGTTCAACGTCAAATTCCTCAAGGTAGAACGTATAACGCCCTTCTGCAACGCGGCGTCGGATCGGACCAGTAGTGCCGGTATCTATGACAGGATCGGAAGATTCCATCACCAGTTCCTGCAGTGCGTTAGACCCGACGCGATACATGAGTTTCAATTCTGCAATACCGTAATCGTCTGTCGCTTCGGCAATGATTTCCACCTCACCTAATTTCGTTGTTTTGACATCGCGACCGGGTTCTTTAATCACAACCGCTGGCACAGCGTCTGGGACCGCTTTTATGGTGTATTCAATCGGTATTTCGTTATTGAAACCGTCAATACACAGGAGTTCAACGGTATACGTCCCGTCCTGAACCACATCTACAGTTGTCGTGAGTATACTTCCATTAGAGATAACCATCTCGGTTGAGACAACTTCCGAATCCTTCTGTTTAACATCGCCTCTTTGTAAGAACGTTGCGGCTTGGATGGCTTTATTCGTTGTGAGCCTGATTTCTGCCTGCGTCCCAACGACAGCCTGAATATCACCTGTACCGGTTTGCACGACCGATTTGAGACCTGTATAGCCTGGATAAGTGTAGGCGACGGAAATTTCGGTTACCTTCGGCATCTCAAAGACTTCAACAGTGTAGCGTTCCGAAGCCGTTTCGTTTGCTACGACATAGTATTCAATATCGGCATCAATGTTAAAAATTTCATAAGCAAACCCACGTTTATCGTCTGGATTTTGTAACATGTTAATCTGTTGTTGGGATGCTTTGGTTTCGGCGGTAGCAGTCTCCTGCTGTTGTAGATTTTCATAGGTTAAGACAACCTTTTCAGCAGATTTTCCGGTAACAGTGACGTGAATCGGTAGACTTTTGCCGCGGAGAATCCGCGCATTTCCCGGCTCAACGATTAACTTCGTCGTTAAAACGGGGTCTGTTTTTTCCCAAGGCACCAGCACACGAAGAAGGCTGGTATGGAGTTCTGTCGGAAATAGGAGGGCAAGTACACAACACCCCACAACAACCAAAGC
This sequence comes from Candidatus Poribacteria bacterium, assembly GCA_022394775.1. Taxonomy (GTDB): domain Bacteria; phylum Poribacteria; class WGA-4E; order WGA-4E; family WGA-3G; genus WGA-3G. Next base: position 16,005 of record JAGFCB010000287.1, on the reverse strand, counting down.
CGCAATACCGACCCGCTTGCGGGTGACACTGTGATCAATTGTTGCTTTGAAATCAATACCTTCTACGCGTTGGATAGTATCGTCAAGTAAACGTTGGAGCATGTGTGCTTCAATCGGATCCGTTGCTTCCCGATTTCCGAATTGGATTGCACTAACAAGCCTATCTTCAAGGTTCGGATGATTGCGTTCAACATTAAGAGCAACATCACGGAACGTGAGTGCTGCCCGGAGGGGGCGAATGAGATACTTATAAAGCAGATACCCTATCACACCGACACCAACTGTTAGAAAAGCGATTCGCACAAAACTTGGCAGAGGCATTAGCCAATCAACAATGGCCTCACTCACGAATACAGCAATTATGCCGGTCAGGACGATAGCGAATCCTGCCCAGAAGATACTCCGTTTCCAAACGCGTCTGGCATCTAAAATTTTTGTTTCTAACTCCGCGTAATTTTCTCTTGTATTCATTATCTTCCTCCACCTACATTATCCATAATCGGTAAGATTCTACCCGCTCTTTTTGACATACGTGTTCCTAAGAGACAGATGAAACCTGGAATATAACATCAATGCTGACTCTTAATAGCCAAATGATGACTGCCGTAAGACATGCTTTTATTTTACTAATTTCCGCGAATGTAGCAATTGCTACAGTTAAAACAAAGATATTCCATATACCCAAGAGATCTACAAAACTCAAAAACATCAGAAGATGCAGATTTTCGACGAACGGCACCAACATGTGAATTCCAGGAATAATTCTTAAATCAACAAGTGTCTCAATATCCTCAACGCGCCTAAAAACTGGTAGGAATGCAATATTAACAAAAAATACCATTGGATTAATTAAGATAGTATGCCACCATGCCGCGTAGATGTGTTTAAATTTAAGCGCCTCATTTACTTTAAAAACTCGTGATACCACACTAAAGATAACACTGAACCCAACAGCACACAGAACCCCAAGAATAATTCCACTCACCGCAACCAATGCCATAGATGCTGCCTTAGTAGATCCAAGCAGCTCAATACCGGCTAAACGACTTGCATACTGTGGATTAAGGAACCTCTGTGTAAATGGAAAAACCATCCATGCCAACAACACGACAAGGACGCAGAAAACAAGGAATGCGACTCCCCAGTTCGGCTTAGATTTCAGTCGCGTAAACGTGGCACTCGGTCTCACAATGAGATCAATGAGGTTTTGCCAACTTTCTCTCATGATTTCCATACTCAGGTGGCAGAAATAACCTCAGGCAAAATGCTAAGCCCCCACAAGATTACGGCTGTGATACGTGCGCGGGTCTTTTCTACATCGGCAAGAATAGAGACCGCTATTGCCATCACTGCAATTAGCCATAAACTCAACGGGTTAATATGACTGAGCAATATTGCTAACTTCGGGGCCACGCCCTCTCCGAAGAGTAAATGCAACCCTGGAATCATTTTTAGGTCTGCCGCGCTGTTGACATCTCCAACGTCTCTAAACACAAGGAGCAGCGCAGTGTTCACTAATTGTATAACACAACCGATCAGCGAGATGTGGATAACAGCGGCATAGATATGTCTAAATCTTAAGGTATCATTTTTTATGATCCATCGAGCCGCTAGCTTCAGAAGAGCACTACCGAGAATAAAAAACAGAATTGCAAAAACAGGTAGGATGAAGACCATAAGGTTCATCATAATCCGTGCCATATTCTCCGCGGCTTCAATTTGTTCCGGTTGCAAATCGTTCTGCGTGAATTGTGAGGTCATCAATGCTTCAGAGTACGGAAGAATAGCCCAAACCATGAAAGCCGAAACCACATAGAAAATAAGAAAGGCGATCCCCCACTTCGGTTGGGACTTAAGACGTGTGAAGGTGCCGCTTGGTTCAGCTATGAGCTCCCCAATGTTTTGTAAACTCTCTTTCATCGTTCCAACCTCGCAGATTAGACAATATGTTGCCCAAGAAGTTCTTTAAAATACGATAGTATAGAAAATGCCCTACAAGACAGCAAAGGTTTTCTCGCCTGCGTTTACAGGTATTGCGTCTTGTTTTTCTGCGAATTATATCGAAGAAATCACAATTTCAGATTTCGTCTATAGCAGTTCTTAGGAATATGCCGTCACTGTTTAGTTTTTTCTGTTTCCAATTGTGCTTTTTGCCAGCTGTAATCCACGCCATCTTCATAGAATTTGTCTGGATGCTCCACTGCCCAAATTTGCTTATGGATAATCCAGTTTTTCGGATCCAATGCCAACGCCTTCCGCCATTCCGTCATGGCTTCCGCTTTCTTACCATCTTCCAATAAGACGAGACCGAGTTGAAAACGGGCAGCGGCTTCAGCGTTCGTTTTTGCAGACGGTTCGCTTGATGGTTTCATATCATGAAGCAGCGCAGCATTGTAGCCGGGATCTGACAACCATTTCTCAAGCATCTCGACTGTTCTTTGATCTTTGACATTGACATTGAAGGGTGCTTTCACCAGCCGACCTGCCTCATCAATCATGACTCCGTAGGGGATGGCTTTGAGATTATAGCGAGTGCCGAATATATTCTGTGAATCAACGAGCGTAACGAAATCGGCATCCGCGGCATCATGCCAAGGACGCACGACAGATACACCTTGCGCATCAATGGCAATGGAAACTAAGTTTAGTTTTTCACGGTGTTTCGCGTAAAATTCCTGCCAGCCCGGCAGTTGTCCGCGGCAACCTCACCAAGAACCCCAAACATAGAGAAAGGTCTTTTTTCCACGGAAATCCCGTAAACTTCTTGGCGTATCCTGCAGATCAGGGAGTGTGAATTCAGGGGCAAGGCGCGCCGGATGGATAACCTCCAAGTGGTTCGCTGATGCTTTGTATATTTCAAAGCCAAACGTTTTTGAAATATACGTAGGCTCCACATAAGTCACATCATCAATTTTCACAGCACCCTCTTTGTTATCTTGGAATTGGAGTGGGACACACAATTCTGACTCTACGCCGCCGCATAAAACTGCCATCTCCGATCCTTCTGGATATTCAACCTTCAATCCGAGTTCCTCAGCAAAGGGTTCCAAAGGCACTAACCACGCGCCATTTTTGGAAATAGGTGGCATAGTAAATGTGACGGGCTGTCCATCTACTGAAACCTGAAAATCCTCTTTTTTCATACCATCCTCTTTAGTGAATCCTACTGGCGTGCTTATTACGAAAAAGAATATCACCAACATCAAAAATTTCACAATAGTGTAAAATTTGCGAGTTGATACTACTGCAATACTCATTTTGTTTTTTTCTCCCTATGCTGAGCGTCATAAATCAGGAATTCGGTTATCTGTTCAGCGGTTTTCGGTGTGAGTCCTGATCCGGGTTTCCGCATCATTTTATAGACATACTTTCGCCACTCTTCCGACGTGAAGGTGGAATTAATCGGACGTGCGACAGTATGGCAGCGGCTACATTTATTGGTAAAAAGTTTATAAGTTTCCTGCATTTTTACAGGATAAGCGGTAACGTCAATAAAATTGGGTCCGTTATCCGCCGGATATGTTTTAGGTACTGTTCGCTGCGCACGTAAGGCAAAGATCATCCCAATTGCTACTAAGATGATAACGCCCAAGACAGTGCCCCAGACAATTGCCTTTTGCATGTTTATATTAACTTGCTGATTGACTTTCTAAGTCAATTTTCCGATCGACGAAACACCGTCAATCGGCACGTTTTCACAGCGCGTCTATTCAGGCGTTTTAGAGACCGCCGCCATCAAGCGATAACGTCCTTTACCTTTTGGACAATAGCACTTGCGCTGATACCATGGTATTCTAAAAGTTCTTCTGGTTTTCCGGAGCGCGGTATCCCTGTAACGGCGAGTTTATGGACCCGAACATCTTCAGTCGCAACAGCATCCAAGACAGCATCCCCCAAACCGCCTTCAGGATAATGGTCTTCAACGGTGATTAAAATGTTGTTTGTCTCAGCTGCTGCCGCCATTAATGCTTCCGTATCAACAGGTTTAATAGAATATAGGTCAATAACACGGACAGCAATGCCTTCCGCGGCAAGCGTCTCGTGTGCTGCCAACGCCTCATGAAGCGCAACCCCCGCTGCAACAACAGTCACTTTATCTTCACGGCTTTGCTGAACAACCTTACACCCACCGATAGGAAAACGCTCGTCGGCATCATAGAGAATAACGGTTTTAGGACGTGAGGTACGGAGGTAGACGATACCTTCGTGTGCGGCGGCTTCAGCGACAAGCCGTTCGGCACTGACCGCATCGCTCGGATATAGTACGACTGCCTCTGGAATCGCCCGAAACATCGCTATATCCTCCAAGCCCATCTGTGAAGGTCCATCTTCGCCGATTGAAACACCACAGTGTGAACCGGCATATTTAATATTCGCTTGCGAAATCGCGGACATCCGAATCTGATCGTAGGCACGGGATAAAAATGCAGCGAACGTAGAAACAAACGGAATCTTCCCACGTTTCGCCAAACCGATGCCTGCGCCCACCAAATTCTGCTCAGCGATGAACATTTCAAAATAGCGGTTCGGATGAAGTTCCATAAACTGTTCAGCATAGGTGGAGTTCTTGGTATCTCCATCCAAGGCAACAACATTGGGGTTTGCGCTGCCGAGTTTGGCAAGCCCTACGCCGTAGCCTCCACGCGTTGCGACTTCTTCGTCCGGTGGATAGTCAGGCGGTTCACATTCGGTTTCGGGATCAACTTCCACGACCACAGGCATCGGGGACTCAATCTGAACAGGAATATCTTGTAAAGGACCGAGTTCGGCTAACGCTTGGTCAAGTTCCTCGCCTTTGGCAAGCGCCTTTCCGTGCCAGTTATCTGCATCTTCAAGGAATGAAACGCCTTTCCCCTTGAAAGTCTTGGCGACTATCATAGTAGGTTTATCAGTTGAGGCTTTGGCTTGTGCGAGTGCTGGTAATATTTCCTCAAAATTGTGTCCATCAATCCCGACAGTTTGCCATCCAAACGCTTCAAAACGCTGGCAATAGGTATCAACATCAAAGGCGTACATAGTGCGTTGGCTCTGTCCAAGTGCGTTGACATCGACAATCCCGATCAAGTTATTAAGTTTGTAATACGATGCCAAAGCCGCTGCTTCCCAGACCCCACCTTCGGCAGTCTCGCCATCACCGAGAAGCACGTAGACGCGATAATCGGATTCATCTAAGTATTTACCGTTGAGTGCCATGCCAAGCCCAAGTGATAAACCTTGCCCAAGTGACCCAGTGGCCACCTCTGTCCATGCAAACCGAGGAGTCGGATGCCCTTCCAAGATGCTATCAATCTGGCGGAGCGTACAGAGTTCCTCGGCTGGGATGATACCGGCTTCCGCGTAAGCCGCGTAAAGTAGCGGTGCTGCATGTCCCTTCGACAAAACGAATCTATCGTTGTTAGGGTGCTGTGGCTCGCTGCAGTCATAACGCATGGCGTGAAAAAAGAGTGCTGAGACGATATCTGCAGCAGAGAGGCACGTGGTTGGATGTCCAGAACCTGCCTCCGATGTGGCGAGAATAGAATGAATTCGTAAGTTAGTCGCCTTTTGTTTAAGAAAGTTTTTTACGGTTTCCACTTTTTTATTTTTCCTTTTTTATATCCCTTGCGGTTAGGTCGCCGTTAGCAACATAGCGTTGTAATCAGCACAAAACGCCAATAGTTAGTTCAAGAGCCTTTCGCGTTTAACGCCTCTACCCTGCGTTCTGCGGCTAATACGAGGTAGTGTCCTGGGCAAGTTTCAACCAAGTCTTCAAGCGTCACAATAGCTTGAGAAGAGTCATGTAATTTGATGTATGCTTCTGCTTGCCAGTACTTCGATTTCGCGACAATTTCGTTAGGGTCGTCTATTTGCGTCTCGGCATGCCGGCTCTCATTCTCGATAGCCTCGCCAAATTTCTCAATGGCTCTTTGATAATTTTTTTCTTCATAGAAGGCTGTCACCGCCTCCGCATAAGCGTAGTTGCTCTGTTCCTGTGGTCGGAAAGGTTCAACTTCTGGCGAGGGTAGTTTTAATGGAGGTGGTTCTACGTCTAAGTCCTCTAAATCATCTGAATCGTCTAAATCCTCTTCATCAGGCGGTGGATCTATAGGTTCTACAAGTTGCTGTGCGTAAGCCTCAGCCTCAACATCAGCATCAGCATTAACATCGGCATCAGCACCATCGGCATCGTCAGGGTCGTCACCTTCCTCACCTTCCTCACTCTCCTCATCTTCCTCATCATCATCGTAGTCCTCGATCGTTCCCGCTGTAGCTTCACGGAAAGCCTGAGAGAGCGCAGTATTAGGATTGTCATCCTCTTCGTCCAGAAATTCCTCCTGCGATTCCTCATCAAAGTCGTCTGTTTCATCAAACTCATCTGTTTCGTCATAATTAAGAGCCATTTGTTCCTCCATTTTTTGTTTTTTACGCCATTGCGTGCCTGATAGCAACCGTATTAATTCGCGTGCTATCCGATGGGCACTATAGAACAAAGTTTTGGTTGAGTTTCACGTGAGGATGGACATAAAAGCCCACCCTCTACGTTATTCTTTCAGTTGACAGACTGCATTACTTCACTAACATAAGTCTACAGGCTACCTTGAATATTGACCGGAACCTAATACTTGACTTTCACATTTGCCCAAGTCGTTGTCATTTTGTCAGCAGGTTCAACTGCCAAGACAGCAAATTCAAGACCATCCTTATAGATTTTCTGAATATCGGCTTTTTCCAAAGCGACATTGAAAATTGCCACTTCATCAATGGTAGCATCGGCGAACCGTCCAGCACAACAGGTGTCATTGCCAATATAGACGGGTCCGTTATCGGGATCAATCTCATTCTTAGTCAGATCCATATCACTTGCTTCTTCACCATCAATATAGATGAACCACTTCCCTGTTTTGCTATCGTAGGTGGTCGTGTACATGTGCCATTGGGTAATATCTTTAGGACCGACTTCCCCGTCGCGCCAGCCACCCGGCTTATTCCAGCATCCGCCGTTACAAATGGGCCATGAGACGTTTTTCGTTCCTTGATTGGGATGAATGATATAGGCATTTCGTTTTTCAACCATCCAACCGTGCTGGTTCCAAGTATCGGTATGGCTTTTCACCCAGATTGAGACGGTTATCGCTTTCGTTGGATTCGCATGGTCGGGAATAACAACATACGCGCCAGCACCATCGAGCTCGAGCCCTTTTCCGAATTTACCGTCCACCCACTTCGGTTTGCCTTCAAATTCGCCATCTAAATCGTTTCCGGAAGCATCGGTTGCAACATTTCCATTGCCTTCATCAAAAAGCCACATGCCTTCAAGCGTATCAGGATCAATTTCGGCTGAGGTGGTAGAAATCAAGAGGGGAATAAAAAAACATGTAAAAACTATGCTCAAAAGCCAAAGTTTTCGGGAAAAAACATATCTAAAACTCATTTTAACCTCCCATTATGTGGATACGGCGACTCATCTAACATACCATTTTTTACACCACTTTATCAATAGAGGTTTGCGAGTCGCGCGAATATTTAAAACCTCTAATACTTGACCTTCACATCCGCCCAGGTGGTTGTCATTTTATTAGCAGGTTCAACCGCCAAGACCCCAAAATAAAGGCCATCCTTATACAGTTTCTCAATATCTTCTTGTTCCAAAGCAACACTGAAAATTGCCACTTCGTCGACAGCACCTAAACCAAAGCGTGCGCCGCCGCAACAATCATCAAACCCGATATTGGCGGGACCAGTATCAAGATCAATCGGATTTTTAGCCAGATCCAATGCGCTCGCTTCTTCTGCATCAATATAAATATACCACTCGCCGGTATCGCTATCATAAGTGGTTGTGTACATGTGCCATTTGGTAATATCATCTGTGCCGACATTACCGTCATTCCAACCCCCGGGTTTATTCCAACAACCGCCATTGCAAACTGGCCATGCGATATTTTTTGTCCCGCTGTTAGGATGGATGATATAGGCATTCCGTTTTTCAATTATCCAACCGGGTTGGTTCCAAAGGTCGGCTCCACTCTTCGCCCAAGCGGATACCGTGATTGCATCGGTTGGGTTCTCATGGGCAGGAATCTGAACGTAAGCCGATTTACCATCGAATTCAAGTGCCATCCCAAATTTACCTTCAACCCATTTCGGACTGCCTTCAAACTCGCCGTCCAACCCGTTTTCAGAGGCATCGGTTGCGACTTTACCTTTACCTTCATCAAAAAGCCACATTCCGACAAGCGTATCGGGATCAATTTCGGCTGAAGTAGTGGAAATGAATAGAACGCCAAAAGAAAAAAGGCTGAAACATATAAGTGTTATACTCGAAAGCCAGAACCTTCGAGAAAAAATAACATTGAAATTCATTATTACCTCCATTTGTACAATTCAAGCATTTCTAACCCCTACCTAAGATACAAATCACCTAAAACACTCATATACTTATCGTATCAGATTCAGACGGTACATGTCAAGAGAAAACTAAATGATCTTGGGGTAAATTAGAAAAAGCGTTGACATCATAGAAAATTTCGCCTACAATGTCTTCATATATTTTACATAAAGCGTAGGGAAACATGAAGGCAATAGGATTTATTTTTTTATTTTTCAACCTTGGTGTGCTGCCTTTTTTGGGGCAGTCTGTAGCATTAGGAAATCAGCAAAGCGATACCCTGCAACTACACCCCGATTTCAGACGTGAAAATCTCGCCAACGGCGTTTTCATCGCGCAGGGTTTAACAGAACAAGCAGCAGATTGGCAGACGAAAACCGAGTCGGAGCATCCGACACCAGAAGACAATTCTGTAGAGCGTGCTGATCCGGTAGACGCAGAACCGACTTTGGAAAAGGTACCTAACACGCTATCTCAGCAAACTGAAACTGCCAATTCGGAGAACGGCGAAACCACTGGAGAGACAGATGTGCAGTGGGAAAAGACGCAGCGAGTTCTTAAAGTTGTTAACGACTATGAATTGGCATCAGACGAAGTATTAACAACTCTTGTTATGATTGCGGGTAACGCGAGATTGCAAGGAAGTGTCACCGGAAATGTGTTGGTACTTGGCGGAAATGTCGAACTTGTATCAGGGGCACAAGTGAACGGAACACTTCACCTAATTGGTGGACAGGTTACAGGAAATATGGAGGGTATAGCGGACCTTCAAGTGAGCAACCGCTGGCAGATGGTACCTGCTGCAGTGCAACTCCTAATGCATCCGCATGCTCTCTGGAGCACGAATAAAAAGACAAGTTGGCAATTGACACTCGTCAAGTTTGGACTTTTCCTGATTATGTATTTACTGGTGGTAACCATATTTTCCAGACCGGTAAATGCGGTAAGCACCCTGTTGACAAATCGACCCATCGGGAGTATGCTATTTAGCATGCTGATGTTAGCTGTAATCCCGCTGATTCTCGCGCTGCTGACTTTTTCAATTGTCGGTGTTCCGTTCATGTTGTTAACACTATCTGCCTTACTGCCGTTAGCAATCTGTGGTAAAGCTGCGATTTTTCTTACGCTCGGCAATACCCTCTTTTCGGGTCGATTGAAACCGCTTGCAGTAATTTTCGGTTATCTGCTGTACTTTATGGCGACAGCCCTGCCATATATTGATTGGATAACGTTTCTGATTATCAACACTATCGGCATAGGGCTCTGTTTCCTAAGTGGTATCAACATGATGAGACCACAAGATACGCGTCGAAATAGCTCCTCCTTCCCCAGTAACGAGTGGGGATCTCGGTCAGAAAGGGTGTAGTGCGTATGCAACTGGCATCTCCGCTTTTCTTGATTCTACTGATCGCGGTACCGCTGTTAATAATTGCTTCTCGCTGGCTACACAAAAAGACAATCACACCTGTTGTGCGTTTTTCCGATTTTAACCACGGTTTTGCAGTAAGCGTTCAGATGATGCGACAAACCCTCTCAATTAGAGCATTACCCATATTGAAAATCCTGAGATGCGTTGTTCTCGCGCTTCTTGTTGTCACCCTCGCCCGCCCACAACTCTCTCAAAGCCGTGAGCATCAATCAGCGAAGGGGATTGATATCCTTTTAGTCCTCGACATCTCGGAGAGTATGCGAGCAGAGGATTTTGAAGGCGCGAATCGCATTCAAACCGCGAAATCGGTTGTCAACGCCATGCTTGAAAAAAGACTGACGGATCGCGAAAACGATCGCATCGGTTTAGTTGTTTTTGCTGGTGAAAGTTTTACGCTTTGTCCTTTGACCTTGGATTATTCGGTGTTGGCAGAATTGCTCAGCGATGTAAAGATCGGGCACCTTGAAGATGGCACAGCCATCGGTGAAGCACTCGCGACGGCTACGCAACGTTTACGTGCTTCAAAATCGAAAACGAAGATCGTTATCCTGTTGACCGATGGCGAAAACAACGCTGGCAGCATCAATCCAGGGGCAGCAGCATCTCTGGCACACTCCCACGGGATTAAGGTTTACACCATTGGAATGGGGAAAGAAGGTGGGGCGCGTATCCCTTACGCGGACACGACATTCGGCAAACGATACCGAGAGGTGCTCACCTACCTTGACGAGGACACCCTAAAGCAGATCGCCCAAACGACAGGAGGCCGCTATTTTCGCGCTACAGATACACAATCACTAAAGCAGATCTACGCAGAAATTGATCGTTTTGAAAAAACGCAGTTCGAGGTAATTAACACTATCGCTCGGAAAGAGTTGCTCGGATATTTCTTAATACCTGCAGTGCTACTGTTGGGGATTGAGATTCTCTTGAGTAATACAGTCCTACGAAAAATTCCATAAAGAATGGGAGAAGAAATGGAAAATATTATTGCATGTAACTTAGGCAGTTATCGACAGTTTGGTGCCAACGCCTATACACACTTGGCGGAAATCGGATTGACGAATGTGGAAATTGGTGTGCCTGCGGCTGAATCTGTTGATGAAGTTCAGTCAAATTTGAAAGCACACGGACTCACCGCTACAAGTCTTTTAGGTCGTTGCGACGTTCAATCTGAAACGGTTGTCTCAGATTTTCAACCGACATTGGAGATTGCGGATCAGATGGGTGTGAAGATTATCTTCGTCAGCGTCCACGCTGGTGAGACAGATAAGAACGCTGTCTATGATCGGCTCCGTGCCATCGGCGAGAATGCTGCACCATCCGGTATTAAGGTATGTCTTGAAACACACCCAGATCTGATACACAACGGCGATATCGCACTTGAGACGATGCAAGCCGTGAATCACCCGAATATCTGTGTGAACTTCGACACCGGCAACGTCTATTATTACAACCATGATGTGACAGCTGTTGCAGAAGTCGAGAAGGTTATTCTACACGTCGGTGCGGTTCACCTCAAGGATACAAACGGTGGCTATCGGACGTGGCATTTCCCGACACTCGGTGAAGGTGTAGTCGATTTCAAAGCGGTTTTCCAGACGTTGAACGATGCGGGTTTCTATGGTCCTTTTACAATGGAATTAGAGGGCATTGAGGGCGAAGAACTTGACGAAGCAGGTGCCCAAGCGCGAGTCGCAGGTTCACTGCAACACCTGAAAGACATTGGAGTTCTTTAATTTTATCTTGCGGTTCGATAAGAGGGGTTTGGATTTTGACGTGCCTTCCCGTAGATGCTTCGCAGTGAGAACTTCCATTACATTACGGACTACGTTTTCTTTAAAAAAGGAAGAGATAACATGGACACGAATCTTTGCGTTATTCGACTCAGTGAAGGGGAACGGATCGGGGAGATACTTGGAAAAGTGTTGGATACCCCAGATATGGCGACGATTGGGGCTTTCGCTGTTTCAAAAGAAAACCCGACCGAACTTCACTATCACGATTTTGATGAGTATTGGTATTTCACCGAAGGGACAACAACCGTGACCTTGCGCACGGCAGACGGGCAGTCCGAATCCTATCGCATCGGTCCCGGGGATTTGGTCGTCACGCCGAGTGGTGTTGAACATGGACATATCCCGGACGATGTTGTTAAAGGGGTGCAGTGGGTAAGTGTAATTCCCTCTGATGCCCGCCGTGGGCATTTGCATCGCGAATTCACATCGGCATAAAATTATAGTCGGAATTATGAAAACAGCAACCCTTACTAAACACGAGATTAAACAGACGCTTCTCAGCCACCAGAACGCACTGAAAGGATACGGTGTGAAACGGCTTGGGCTTTTCGGTTCCTATGTTAAAGATACTGCTCATGGCGAGAGTGACATTGATCTGCTTGTGGAACTTGAGGAAGTGTCATTTGACCGATATATGGAACTCCCTATTTTTCTCGAAGATCTATTTCAGAAGAAGATCGACCTCGTCATCGCTGATTCGCTCAAACCACGCTTGCGACCGCGCATCGAAAAGGAAGTTGAGTATGTCGCAGGACTTTGACATCTACCTTGAGGATATATTAGAGGCAATAGATCGGATTCAAGTATACCTACAGGATGTCACACGCTAGACCTTTGAAGCGGATCGGATGCGGATTGATGCGGTCATCCGAAACCTTGAAGTCATTGGTGAAGCCGTTAAACAGGTGCCTGATTCCGTTCGAGAAAAGCATCCAAGTGTGGAATGGAGAAAGATTGCTGGGTTGAGAGACATCCTCATTCACAAATATTTTGATGTGAATCTTGAGATTATCTGGGGTGTGGTGCAATCAAATATTCCGATTCTAAAGACAGAAATCCAACACATCCTTAGAAAGAAAAACGAGTAATTCTATAGCACCTGATTATTAAGAAAGGCAAGGTTATGTCAATACAAACAAATCCGTTGCCACTGCGGCGGTTGGGACGCACGGAATTAGAGGTCACATGCCTCGGTATGGGAGGCGCAGGTCTCGGCAGAGGCGGTGTTACCGATGATGAAGCCATCGAAGCAGTGCACCGAGCGATTGATTTGGGAATCAATTATCTGGACACTGCCCCACTTTACGGTGAAAGCGAAAGACGGGTAGGCCTCGCACTCGCTGATGGAAACTGGCGTGAGAAGATTTATCTTGCCACAAAAACTGGCACACACCCTGAATGGCGTGGCGATTTCAGTGCGGCAGGCACGCGCCGAAGCGTCGAAAATAGTCTCAGACTCTTGGGGACAGACTATCTCGATGTCTGCTTAGTGCATGATCCAGATAGCATGGATCCTGTCGTGGCAAAAGGTGGCGCATTGGACGAACTGCAGCGGATGCGCGAGGAAGGGTTGATTAAATTTATCGGACTTGGTGTCCGACAGCACGAATTCCATAAAATTGCCATCGAAACCGGTGTTGTTGATGTTATCCTAACGTATTTAGATTATACACTCTTGAGTCAAACCGCAAACGAGTGGTTGATACCGCTTGCTGTTGAAAACGATATCGGGATTATTAACGGGAGTCCTATTGCGATGGGGTTGCTCTCTGGCGTTGAGCCAGACCCATCAGCCAAAAGTAACCACATCAGTAATCCCGAAGGCGAAAAGGCGTATCAACTCTATCAGTGGACAAAGGATAACGATTTGAATCTACTGAATCTTGCCATCCAATTCTGTTTCCGTCAACCGAGGATTGCAATGAACTTAACGGGTTCCAAGAATGCAGAAGAGGTAGAGCAGAATTTCGCCGCTGCTACAACACCGGTTCCCGACGATGTGTGGGAACAACTAAACGAACTTTTGTAGAGGGAAGTTTAATGAAATTTGAGGGAAGAACAGCACTGGTAACTGGCGGGAGCCGCGGCATTGGAAAGGCAACTGCGCTTAAACTTGCTGGTGAAGGGGCAACTGTTGCGGTTCACTATTCCAGCGCGATTGCGAAAGCGGAAGCCGTTTGTGAACAAATTCGCGGACTGGGACAGAAAGCGATACCTGTGCAAGCCGATATCGCCGACAGAGATGCTGTGAACAGAATGGTCGAGACGGTGACAGCAGAACTCGGTCCAATCGAATTGTTGGTGAACAACGCCGGAGATGTCGGTGATATGACGTTTGAAGAACTAACACCCGAACATTGGGATCGGATCGTCGCGGTTAACCTGACGGGTCCCTTCAATGTGTTGTGGGCAGTTAAGCAAGGAATGATTGAAAGGCAATTTGGACGTATTGTTAATGTATCCTCGATTGCTGCGTTGGCAGTCCGTCCGAATCAGCTGCCTTATGCGGCGGCGAAAGCCGGGGTTATCTCACTGACGAAATCGTGCTGTGGACCGCTTGCCGCACACAATATTCGCATCAATTCGGTCGCGCCGGGTGCAATTGCCACGGATATGTTGGGTGAAGTCTCAACAGAGATGGCAGCGCAGCTGCGTTCAACGACACCGCTCGGTAGGTTCGGTGAACCCGAAGAGATGGCAGATGTAATAGCGTTCCTCTTAAGCGAGGAATCGAGTTATATGACGGGTTCAACTGTTATCGCGAGTGGCGGACGTATCCTCATACCGTGAGCGTCAGTTCCGTATCCCCAATTTCCAAATCAAAGGCGACGAATGTCTGCCCGTTTCCTTCACAGAGAAATGTATTGCTTTGAAAATCGCGTCGCGAATGCACTTCGCGGAGGTCCCATCCGTTGACCTGAACATGACGGACTGATGCATCAATAGCGAGTGTAAAGTTTGCTGTCGGGAATTGGGTGGAGATGTTAATCTCTCGCGTAACCCCCCTACCCCCCTTCTCAGGGGGACAAGAATGAACTTCCTTACCCTCCTTCTCAGGGGGGCAAGAAGCATTTCGTTCCGAGACTGAGATATCGGTGAGTTCACGTGCCATCCAGTAGTGTCCGATCTCTGACGTTTTCATCCAGAGCGTTTTCGTGCCATCAGGATCATAATCGTCGAGTCTCGCCTTGACGGTTTTCAACACATCAAATCCCAATTTTTCACCATTGAAATAGAAACCGGGCCAATGTCCAACAAGGACACACGGAAGTTCCTTTTCAAGTATTGGCGGTAAGCGACCCCCTTGTAAATCCTCTGTGATGAATCGGTCAGCATCTCCTAAATCGTAGCCAGTCCAGCCGCCGAACCAGTCGCCAGCACACGCGACAATACTGGCAATTGCGATCCCGTTTTCTTTTTCGGCATACCAGATAGGCACATCGGGGAGTTCATCATGTTTGAGCCAGAGGAAATAGAAAGGTCTTGGGTTGTTATTGACGTGTTGAGAAGCAGTTAGCACGGCTTTCGCATACGCTGCCTCTTGGCGTTGCCCGAAGGCACCCGGACTGGTCACGCCTTCGCACGGGATACCCACATTATCGAGCATCTCCATTGCTGTAATGATATAGTCCGTAAGTCTATCATCAACGGGCGGATCTACCCATTCCACCTGTTCCCACGCTTCAGTGAGTGTGAATGTGTCGAGATCAACGACAGCCGTATGCGTGAGCATCTCCGGCGTCAAATCGAAACTGGGCCAGATAAGTTCACGGTAAACTCGCAGCCACGCCTGATACTCTACCGTCGAACTTTTCTCTACAACCTGGGTGGGAAACCCCTCATCAACGCGCCCCACTCCTGCAGGATAGGGAATAAGACTAAATTTACCCTTCACACCGTGCTCCCAACACCATTCTGCCCATTCTGCCGCGAAATCCGCGGGGATCGTTGGGGGGATTTTCTTGAGTTGTGCGGCGTTTCCTTCCCATCGGTCAGGCGGCACACCCGGTTGATGCCGTGATTTCCATGCGTGTCGTTGGTGTATCCAGTAGTAGGTAAGATTGATGACTGGACACGAATCGTCAACGATAAGGGAGAGCGGGGTTCTTAGCAATGGGTTGCAAACGGCGACGTTCATCATTAATCCACCATAGTTTCTATTGCGTTGTTGGCTGGTGTCTGACAACAACGATGGTGATATCATCGTATTGCTCGGCTGTCTGCACAAAAGCTTGGATGTCCTCAAAGATATACGCAATGAGCTCTTCAGCACTCAGATGTTGTGGTGCCTCGGCAAGCACCGACTTCAGGCGTTCAGTGCCATACATCTCCTCCTCCGAATTGAGTGCTTCAATAACACCATCCGTATAGAAGATATAGATATCACCGGGGGCGAGTTCAAGCCGCTC
>JAGFCB010000119.1 GCA_022394775.1 Candidatus Poribacteria bacterium | reverse complement strand
CTTTTATCTCCTTACAATTAAAACGTGCGGTTCTTTAGGGGATTCTGTTCGCGTTCACGTAAATCCGGGTTTCAATATATAAAGACGCGAGAGAAGGACAAAACGGTTGCCTAATTTTTAAAAAAAAAGCGGAAAAAACGGACACAATTATAATAAAATATAGAACCGCTGTGATTGCTGATGACTAATACACTAAAAACTGAATGCCTCTGATGATTTTGAAATACAGGTTGCATGTCATCCTGCTTTAAGGTATTCTATAATAACATTCTGTGCTAACCCTGCTAAGGAGTTTCAGAGCTTGCGAGATTACACCAAAGTCACCGAACGCCTGAAAAATTTGGAAGTGCCAATAGAATTGATTGGTAGCGTCTACGCCAAAGAAAATATGAGTTTGCCAATCCATCAAATCCGCTTAGATTCATCCGCGCATGAGCCGCAACAGGTGCTTATCACTGGCGGTGTACACGGCGATGAACCCGCGGGCGTTGAGGCTGTTTTACAGTTCCTTGAACGTGACAACACCGCACTCCTGAAAAATTTTTCATTTCTAATAATCGCGTGTATCAACCCTTACGGCTATGTTCACAACACGCGTGAGACTCGCGGTGGTATAGACATCAACCGCTCTTTTGAAACGGATGATGTTGCCGAGGTCGCTATCGTCAAAAAGGCACTCGGTCAGACCCAATACTCACTCGCGATAGACTTCCACGAAGACTACGATGCCACTGGATTTTACCTCTATGAAGGCAAGCGAGACGAAAAATATATCGGTACCGAACTCGCCGCAGCTGCCAAAGCCGTCGGTCCAATAGATCCGGAAGATCCGGGTGAAGACGCGCCAGATCTTGCCGAAGGTGTCTACAAAGTCGCTACTTCATGGGGAACGCAAGGATTAGCACCTTACCTGTTGCATTTTCATAGCGAACATGTTATCATCTCTGAAACACCGACAGTTTGGAAACTTGAACAACGTGCAGCACTCCATTTAGAAATATTAGATACCGCGCTTAACATCATATCGAAAAAGGAAAAATAAATGGAAGATCAAGAGATTCTATCGAATGTCAATACCGCTTCTCAACCTTCGGATCTGAAAATCACTGATATGCGTACCGTTCGGACACAAACAGGCGGTCCCATTTTGAAACTCGACACGAACCAAGGTATTCACGGGCTTGGTGAAGTCCGGGACGGGGCGAGTCCGACGTATGCGCTGATGCTCAAAAGCCGTATTCTCGGCGAAAATCCGTGTAACATTGATAAAATCTTTCGACAGATTAAACAGTTCGGGCACCATGCCCGGCAAGGTGGGGGTGTCTGCGGGATTGAAATGGCACTGATGGACCTCGCTGGCAAAGCGTATGGCGTGCCGTGCTATCAACTCGCGGGTGGTAAATTCCGAGATAAAATCCGATGCTATAGCGATACCCCGTCTCTCAGAGACCCCGAAGCGATGGGTAAGGTCCTCCAAGAACGCATCGATAGAGGGTTCACCTTCCTGAAAATGGACATCGGCGTTGGACTACTACGCGGAACTCCGGGTACAATTTCTGCACCGCACGGAAATTTGGACACTTCTAATCTGATGCACCCGTTTACCGGTATCCGTTTGACCGAATCAGGCATCGCTATACTCTGCGAGTACGTAGAAACCGTTCGAGACATCATCGGCTATGAGATACCGCTTGCTGTTGACCATTTCGGACATATCGGTATTGAGGACTGTATCCGTCTCGCAAGGGCGTTAGAGAAATACAACCTCGCGTGGTTAGAGGATATGGTACCGTGGCAATATACCGATCAGTACGTCCGTCTCTCCAATTCATGCGCCACGCCTATCTGTACAGGTGAGGACATCTACTGCAAAGAGGATTTCATGCCGCTGTTTGAAAGCCGAGGGATTGCCGTAGCACACCCAGATATTGCGACTTCAGGCGGGATTTTGGAGACGAAGAAGATTGGTGATTTGGCAGAAGACCACGGCATCGCGATGGCACTCCACATGGCGGGAACCCCTATCTGCGCTATGGCGAGCGTCCACTGCGCCGCTGCGACATCGAACTTCATGGTGCTGGAGAATCACTCTGTCGATAACCCGTGGTGGGATGAAATGGTGACAGGCTTGCCGAACCCCATTATCCAAGACGGGTATATTACTGTCCCAGAAGCACCCGGCTTAGGTATAGATCTCAACGAAGAGGTCATCCAAGCGCATCTCCATCCGAATGAAACAGCATACTTCGCACCCACAACTGGATGGGATTCCGAGCGTTCGCACGATAGACTGTGGAGTTAGGTTTTATTTCTAAGGGCGGATTCGCATATCCGCCCTTAGAAACAGGTTGCAACATCCGGCTTAAAGTCCCCCTGATAAGGGGCGGGGAATGCCCATAAGGCATTCATACCCGGTGAATGCCCATAAGGCATTCATACCGTTGATTCTGATTCTTTAGGGGGTTTAAACTAAAAACTCTGCTATTGCGTGCTAAATTTGCGTAAGTCCTGATATCCAATATCCCATCTACCACGTTTTCAGATTCGCCCACATTGTTGTGAGTTTACCGTCTGCCTCGATAGCAGCAAATTCTTCAACATGGAACAGCAAATTCTCCATGAAAAGCTTTGCCATGTCTTTCGTATTGTTATCGTTACCTGCGATATGGTATTTGTCAGGTGCAATTGCCATCATCAGGAACTTACCTTGCCCGAATTCCGCTTCCATGATAACAGGTTCTCCCAAGCTTTCCATCAGTACGTCAAAGCCCTTTTGAGAAGCGATGACTTCCCAGACAGTAGGCCAGCCCTGATGCCCCCAGCCTTCAAACTTTTTTTGATCCATACGGTTTGGTTCGTTAAAGAGTTGATGGTTCGCTTCCAGTATTTCAAAATCTGGACTATCGCGGTCACTCCGAACACAACTCAATCCAGGTGGCAACCAATCCACATTCGCTTCGTTCTGATCCGCTTGGGTCGGTTCCCAGACGATACCGCCATTTTTGACGAAATCCTGAATCACTTTTGCATTCTTGTCAAGATTTTGGTGCAATCCAGCGTTGTTGGTCACCATGCTACCAATTAAGAAAATTTTATTTTCTGCCTTGAAGCGGAGTTGTCCACCTTCCAGTGCCTTTGTCAGATCATCGTATTCAACTTTGAATTCATCCAGGGTCTGACGCAACGCATCAACCTTTGTCCACTGATCAGCGAAATCAACAACTGCAATTTTAGCGGCTTCTACAGCCATTACACCCAAAACGAGATTCAAAATACAGAGCCATGCAAACAGACGGGGATACATAAGTCAATCTCCTTACGTGTAAGACGTGTTTTCATCAGGCCCAAAAACAGTAAGATACAAGGCTTCTCCTACAACCCATTATTCCGGGACATTGAGTTCCTGGAGACGTTGCTTGATATTCACTTTGATATTGTCATATCCTTGCTGTTTAGCCAATTTTAACGCGGTTCGCAAATCATGTTCCGCCGTTTTTAGCTGGTTAAGGGTAAACTTTGTTAGACCGCGGTTGTAGTAAGCTTCTACAAATTCTGGCTTGAGATGAATGGCTTCGTCAAAATCAGCGATAGCATCCCCATATTCAGCAATGAACGTTTTCGCCGTTCCGCGATTATAGTAGGTTTCAGCGAAATCCGGTTTCAAGCGGAGCACCATGTCGTAGGCAGAAATGGCTTCTCGTATCCAGCCACCCTCTGAAAGAATATTGCCGATAGAGAAAAAGGCGTGAATCGCCACCTCTGTTTCAGTCCATTCTAAGATAGCAGCCGGGGGATGTTCTTTCTCCAGTTCCTGCATCTCTTCTGGGGTGAGGTCTCTTATCTCCAATATCTCCCATTCGTCGTCCCATTCGACCGATCCTTCTTCTGTTCCATCTGCCTCCTCCACTGACTCTAAAGGGAGATCCGATAACTTTGGAACGTTGTCTTTTTCATATCTTTCGACGAGGAAGTCGACGAGCATCATTACGGAGGCAATAGGATGGTATTCATTTTCATCGACTGTGAAGACTAATTCTTCAAGTAGGGGTGAAAGTTGTCGATAGTCCCTTCTTGATATTATATTAAAACTAAGGGCTTCGTCTTGGTTCCCGATATCAATTAACAGTGTTAGTACACCTGCAAGCCAGAGATAGTCGCTTTCCGAATACGGAGCTGGCTTTACAGTTTCTGGGTGTAGTGGGAGTGTTACTGCAAAAGGATTCCGTTTTTGGAATTCAGACGTGCTTGGCTCTATCGGTGCGAAAGGGGTCAATAGGGGTAATACCTTTTGTGCAGTTTGTGTACTGGTTAGCATCTCTCTTTAAATCCTCCTATCCCACTTATCATACGCTGCATGTGTTAACACTTCATGAATAGTAACCCGCTGCGATTGATATTGGACAGATGCAATAAGTCGCGCTTTATTGCCACCGATGTTGAAAATTGTCACGGTTGCTTCCAGACTTGCGCGAACACCAATGGACTGCCTTCTGTGCACTTTTACTCGAACTGGATCGGCGTGCGGGAATTTTTCGCGCAACTCAACAATTGAACCAAAATTTTCTTGCTCCATCAATTCACGCCATCTGTTTAGTGCTGATTGAGTATTCGGATGTCTCTGGGCAAATTCGGTCAGTTTTTCTTCATTTCTGATATGCATTGCTTATGTGTGATCGGCACGGTAGTGTGTTGTTATTACCCAAGAGCACTTCGTTTCCATTTGGCAGTAAAGGAGTTTTCATCGCAACGACATCTATTATATCATGCCAATATTGAAATAGCAATGTTGATTTACTGCCCGAAAGCATTTGCCACAGCGACCAAATCCAAGATATTCACAACCCTATCCCCATTGACATCCGGGGCATCTGTACCGAACCCATTCGCAACCACAACCAAATCCAGAATGTTCACAGTACCATCACCATTGATATCGTGTATATCTGCTACTCTTTTCAGATAGATTTCACCATCTAAGTCAGGAACGCTATGAACTGTGTTTCGCAAACCGCTTTCAACACCGGTTGCCTGTTCCGGTAGACGAATCTCTTGTGCTTTACCACTACGATTGTAGACTGCCCATCCGTTGGTGAACTCCCTGATAAAAACACCTTCTCGGTTTTCATAGGGTTGCCCCTTTTCACCGATAGGCTGCCCAAGTTCGGCATCCCAAAAGTTATAATAGTAATGGTGATGTTGGTGATCATGGATTTCACCGCCTGCGTGCTCGGCTGAATGACCTTTCCAAATTTCATAGGCATGGGTATGTCTTGTACTGCTAATACCAGACACATACTGGACATAGCCGTCGGAATGTGTCAGGCTTAACGTCGTAAACAGACGCATCCAACGACGGTTTACAAAACTATCCAATGGTTCGGTTTCAATTCCCCAACCCTCTAAACTGTTTATTTGAGGATATTGGAAATTCTCTTCTGACCATAGCAGTGTGCTTTCAATTTCAGAAAGTCCGACGTATGTGTAGCCACCCTTGTGATCCCGTAAAGTTTCCATGAACGTTCCATTTACATACTGTGCAGAACGCGGCACTTTGCTGCGATTGGTGTTAACAAGAATGAGAAAGTCATCTCCAACCGCCTCGCGGATACGGCGGAGTATTGAAATCTTCGCGTTCACTTCTACTTCAAGATCGTAATAGCGTTCCCCAGTTCCACGGTTGTAAAGAGCATTCCATTCTTCACTCCACCAATCAAAGAAAATACCGTCATAGAGACCACATTCCGCAGCTGCAACAGCCTGTTGAACAAAAAAATCTTGTGCTTCGGGGATTGTGAAATCAATAAGTAACTCACTCCACCCAACATCTTGGACCCGATTACCGTTCTCGTCTCTTAACCAATACGGCCAATTTTCAGGAAACGTATCCGGATGCGCACCATAATAGTAAATGCCAACGAGGAATAGCATATTTGGATTCTGTTCCAAGATCGCATCTCGTTGGTTTCTCGCCGCTTTCAAATCCCCAACCAACTTTACACCTTGTTCTGTCTCTGCAAAGTCAAGTCCAAACAGCGGACAGCAAAAGTGAAGGTCGTGATGGGCGAGGCGTTCTGAATAAGACAATGTCGGCAGGTTTATGATATTGTGCCATGCCGAGAAAATAGACGGATAATTTCTATTTTTAATCCTATCTATTGTGCTAAATCTTGGTATTTCACAATAACCAAAATTAACACCGGACAATTTACTGATAGAACTATAGTCTATGATCGGGTTATCCCCCAACAACAATGCCTTGAGATTAACCAAATTTGCGAGAGGTGCTACATCCATAATTTGATTTCCAGATAAATTGAGTTCCTGTAAATTCGTCAAGTTTGCCAACGGCGTAATATCCGAAACCTTATTGTCGTAAAGCTTTAACACCTCTAATGACACTAAGTTAGCAATCGGTGTAAGGTCAACAATCTGACTGCTACTCAAATGTAAAAAACGGAGATTTATAGCATGCTCTAATCCTTGAAGATTCGTTATATCAGACTCCAAAACTACCAAATCCCAGAGTCGATGCATCTCTACATCGGTTAGTGGTATTTTTGCTGACAGTCCAAGCTTTCCCCGAATAACACGTTCAAGGGTCGGATCAGGTATCTCAATCACAATAGGAATAAGATGGGCAAAATGTGGAAACTCAGCAAGGGAACTAAAATCAGTAATAGGATTTCCCGTAATAGATAACTCTTCCAAGTTTGTTAAATGAGTTAAGGATGTTAAGTCAGTAATCTGGTTATCGTGTAACTCAAGGTGCTTTAAGGCAGTTAAGTTTGAAAGCGGTGTGATATCCGAAATATTATTGCTGTATAATTTCAAAGTTTCCAGGGACAACAGTTCTGCGAGTGGCGTAAGGTCAGAAACCCTACTATTGCTTAAATGTAAAAAATGAAGATTTACAGCGTGTTCTAACCCTTGAAGGTCTGCTATATTAGACTCCAAAATCACCAAATCACGAAGCCTTTCTAAATGCAAAACCGTTAGCGGTATATTCTGTGGTAGGTTTAGTTTTTCACTGACCGCTTGCCGCAAATTCGGATCCGGCATCCACTCCTCTTGTGCTGATGCAACACCGCTCACAATACCAAAGACAACAAAGACACATAACCACCATTTACAAAACTGTTTCATTTTTTTCATTCCCACCTCAAGGAATCACAGCAACATAAACCTGCGAATGCCCAGAAACATCTGACGTATACACAACAGCCGTTTCATCAGGACTAAAGGACGGATGCGGATGCGTCCACTGCGGTCCATAGACCGTATCCACCTTCATCTCCATCCAACTGAGGGCTTTTTCCCGATCGCCTGCTTGTTGGGCGGCTGCCCAGTCCTCAGCGAGCGCATACCGATCCGTTTTCCACTGACTCCCACTGGATGAACTCTGCGGATGACAGATAGGCGTATGTTCTCCGGTTTCTACATCAACTAAACGCAAACCGATGTCAGGGTGGACGGTATCGCACAACACCTTCGTTCCATCGCGATTGCTGGCGATGTGCCACGCATTGAAATCGGCAATCGTCTGCATTTGGAGGGTGTCCAGAGACATCCGCCGAAGCGCGTAGGGCCAGTGCGTTACAATCAGTTCATCTAAGGCACCGAGAAAGGTTTCGTGAACAAGAAATTCGTTGTTATCGTGTTGATAGAGCGATCGGTTTTCTGTGCCGTCCCGTTTAATGGTCCACATTCGGGGTGCCGGATCTCCAGAATACGCTATTAAATCAGGGTGCTTCGGATGAAATTGCGGGTGGATAATCGTCTGATCTGGAGATGTCCAGATGACCTCACCGCCACTGCCATCAGTCGCGGTCACGGTAATGTGTGATTTATCGTCACGTTTCATCGCCGTCACGATAAACCGTTCATCAGCACTGACGCTACACTCGCCGAGACCTCCACCGGGGAACTCTGCAAGCACGCGTTCCTCAAATGTCTCAAGATGAATTGCCTTGATGCTATCCGCTTGCGTATAAAAGAGTTCAGTGCCATTTTTAGAAATCACGCCAGAATAGCCGTGAATATCGTCTGCATCCGTCAACTGTACAATATCGCCGTTAGGGAATTCCAGTTTGAAAAAATTCGGCTTTCCTGAACGGTAGGAAGTAAAGATGAGATGTTTTTGGTCGGGTGTGAATGAGGATGTCAGAAAATAGAGGTTATGATTAATAGAGGTATCGTTTGTGAGTTGGTAAATAGGCGCGCCCGTTTGGTCGTCTTGGAATTCTCGGAGTTCTGAAGAGTGAACGGACGCTTTGGCGTATTTTGTCATAACAAATTCCTTAAAAGTAGTAGGCACGCGCCGCGTGCCGTAAACAAATTAAAAAGGGGCAATAAGGGTCGGACTATGTGAGTTGCCACACAATTATGTGCCACCCTCAATTAAATAGATAGCTTAGCAACTGCGCGCCTTCACGGAAATCAGGAATGATAATGTCTGCACCTGCACGAATCAGGCGTTCTCGCTTATCGGCATTCATATTATACATATTGTCTTCCACAGAGGCAACACCGACAGCGATCGCTCCGACTGTTTTCGCATTTTCGATTTCCACGTATCCATCTCCAATGATAAGCAATTCGTCTCCGTTAAGCGCAAAGTCTGTGATAATTTTCTGGATAACCATAGCTTTGGAGAATTTCTTGTATTCCCGTAACGCACCGAAAATCCCACCATCAAAGTATTCGGCAACGCCGAGGAGTGAGGCTTCGTTTTTGACGAATTCAACGTCTGTCCCACTGGCAAGGTAGCAGCTGATTCCCATCTCGCGTAGGCTTTGGAGGAATTCAAGAGACATCGGCACACGCAGGGGGTCAGCAGTTAACGTTCCCGCCGCGAGTCCAGCAATTCGTTCTTCGACGACAGGCAGCAATCGGTGGTTATATTCGTCTTTGTACGCGAGCGGTTCTTTCGGTGTTCCGCCGCGTTCCTCGATTTCGTCGCTAAGCTGCATCATCTGATAGATTGTCTGCTTACCGGTCAGTCTATCCACAAATTCAACGACGAGTGCCTCAAGTTGTGCTTGGGTCTCAGTGGTATCCGTTTCTGTCTGAAGGAATTCGACCATCATCGGTACCATCACGTTCTGCCAACCGTCTCGGATAAGCGAGATCGTGCCGTCAAAATCGAAAACGACATGCCGGATATTTCCTGTTTGAATCTCACGGTGAATCTCGATTGAAGTGTTGTCTAAAAAAAAGCGTTCCATAGTTGCCTCAAAATCGGCTATCGGCTTTCAGCCATCGGCAAGGAAATTTTGTGGAAATTACGCAGATTGTGTCCGTTACATACTAACCGCCGATACCCATTAAATAGATAGGGCTTACGCAACCTCCTCGCAGGCGGGGTTTCAAACCCCGCCTGCAGTGGGTAATACGTAGTTATCATGGAAAAATGCGTAAGTCCTAATAGATATTGATTTCCCTATTCTTTTGTGATAGTATAATAGCATTGCTATACTTAAGCAAGTCTTTTCGGCGTATCTTGTGAACAGGAACTCGCTGTAAAAAAAGCACGGCAGGAAACACAATCAGTGAACGAAAAAGAGATTCTCAAAAAAATCCAACGCATCGAAATATTTACCAATCGTTTGGTTAACACCGTCTTCGCGGGTGAATATGAAAGTGTCTTCAAGGGACAAGGAATTACCTTTGATGAGGTCCGTGAATATCAGGCTGGCGATGAAATCCGCACGATTGATTGGAATGTCACCGCACGCATGGGACAAGCCTATATCAAGAAATACGTAGAAGAACGCGAACTCGTGATGATGTTAGTTGTGGATGTGAGTGCCTCAACCCGTTTCGGTAGTATCGCCGAGACGAAAGCAGAAATCGCCGCCGAGATTGCAGCACTCCTTGCCTTTTCTGCCATCAAGAACAACGACAAGGTCGGGCTTGTCTGCTTTACCGATACCGTTGAACACTTCGTCGCACCCCGGAAAGGGAAAAGACACGTCCTGCGCGTTGTACGGGACATTCTCCATTTTCAACCGAAGCAGTCCGGGACGAATATCGAGACGGCTTTGGCGTTTGTCGATCGCGTGCTCAAACCACATAGTGTTGTGTTTCTCATCTCTGATTTTAAGAATACGGGGTACGAAAAGCAGCTACGTTTGAGCAGCAAACGGCATTCACTTATCGCTATTAACCTGCAAGACAGGCGAGAGATGGAATTGCCAGATGTAGGACTCATAGAACTCGAAGATGCGGAGACAGGAGAGACGATGGTCGTTGATACACGTTCCGAAGAGGCGAGACAACTATACACAGAACTAAATCAGCGCGCAGATGCGGAACGCCGACAGATCTTCCGAGCAAATCAGGTTGATTCTATCCATATTAGAACCGATGAACCGTATGTAAAACCGCTGATCCAATTTTTCCGCCAACGTGCCACTCGACATTGAATTCCTTGTGCGTTTATGAGCAGACTTGAGGTAAAAAATCTAACCCAAACCTTCGTCCAGAAAGGTGTCCAATTACCGGTGCTGGACGCTTTGAATTTCTCTGTTGATGACGGGGAGTTTGTCGCTTTGCTGGGTCCCTCCGGCTGTGGCAAGAGCACACTTTTTAATATCATCTCAGGGATACTCGCGCCCGATACTGGGGAAATCTACCTCAACGGCGAGAAGGTTTGTGGCAATACAGGGCGTTTCGCCTACATGCAACAGAAGGATCTCCTTTTACCGTGGCGGACGGTCCTCAGGAACGTTCTCGTTGGTCCCGAAATTCAGCAGGAACCGCTTGACACCGCAATGGAAGAAGCACAACAGCGTTTGGCACAACTCGGCTTGGGCGGCTTTGAAAATAGTTACCCGGTACAGTTGTCGGGCGGTATGCGGCAGCGTGTCGCACTCGTCCGAACACTTCTTTTTCGGAAAGAAATCCTACTTTTAGATGAACCCTTCGGCGCGCTGGATGCGATGACGCGCACCGTCATGCAATCCATCCTGCTTGACGTCTGGACAGAAGGAGGGCAAACTGTGCTCCTCATCACCCACGACGTTGAGGAGGCACTCCTATTGGCTGATAAGATTTATGTACTAACAGCCAGACCCGCAACACTGAAAGCAGAGATTCCTGTCCCATTGCCGCGCCCGCGTAACATCACGGACGCCTCTCTCATTCAACTGAAAAAGGAACTCTTGGAGTTATTGCAAGTCGAAATGTCCAAGGTTTTCGACACAGACTAACTTACGCCGTATCCGAATCTTCCGTCAATGTCCTCCAAAACGAGCGTGAGGGTCGGTTCATATTGTCAAACATCTCGTAATTTCCGTTCTTACAAAATTCGTAATTTCTGACGACCTCAGCAGTATCCTGACCCGCTGTGGCACCTGTCGCAGCGAGTGCCGTGCATTTTGCCGCATCAATATCATATCCTATGAGTGGGTACTGGGCGTTATGAAGGTTTTTCGCCATTCTGCCACCCATATTGCCGAGTCCAATAAAACCGATGGTGGGAAGTTCTTGAGATTTCATAATCAAAGTATAATAACACGTTGAAAGAGAAGTGACAAGCGAAATCGAATCCCCAAACTTGTTTTCATGCATCTGTAGTGCTGGGTTATTTAGTTCTCAGTTTTTTCGTCCAATTTTGGACCCCCCAGGCCCCGCAGGTGCGGTTTGGAACCAGGGCTCCCACCCGTTACTGGGAAGGGACACCGGACTTGAAAAAGAAAATTCAAAAATTTATCTAAAACTAAATAGCCCTGTCTGTAGTGAAGTTTTCCTTGCGGTTTTTTATCCCATTTGTTATACTGCCGATGATTGGTTTCAGGACCATTCGGTCAGGTGAACTTTGCCTCGCTTTGCTAAACTTTCGTTCAATCCTATGGACCCGAACAAAGGAGTTAGAAAATGATGCATGCGATCAAATGTGCCTTGATTCTTATGATATTCGCTTTTGTGGCGTTTGACGCACCAGCGGAAATCTTGTTGACAGAAGATTTTGAGGGAGATTTGG
>JAGFCB010000168.1 GCA_022394775.1 Candidatus Poribacteria bacterium | reverse complement strand
CATCAACCTTTACAAATCGCGATTAAAAACAAAAACTAACCGGTATCGTTTTCTCCAAAGATATGCACACTACCGATCCAGGTGGCTCGCAGACAATTGCGAAACGCGCAGTGCTGCTCGGCACCCTCCTTATTACTGCTAATAGTTATTGGATAGCCTATGTAGAGATGATCTGGCACACCGCGCATCTGACGACAGTCGCGATGTCTGTCAATGTCATGTTCGGCATTTTGGCGATAACGCTATTGAACATGGGTGTCCAACGTATCTTTCCACGCGTCGCCTTGCAGCCGCGCGATCTGCTCATCGTTTACAGCATGCTCGCCGTCGGGAGCGCGTTTTCAGGACACGACTGTATCCCCCGACTCATGGGGCTCATCCCGTATGCCTTCCGCTTCGCTACACCCGAAAACGACTGGGAGGCTCTCCTCTTTCACCATCTCCCCGAATGGCTTGTCGTGAAACACCCACAAACAGTTACCGACTTCTACGAAGGTAAAGTCAATTTCTTCACGGAAGGTTATGTGCAGTACTGGATTGTCCCGATCCTCTCTTGGTCCACGGTAATCTTTCTCTTGATGCTCATCTTTCTCTGCTTGACTGCACTCCTTCGCAAGCAGTGGATCGAAAATGAGAAACTCGCATATCCGATTATTCAGATTCCCTTAGAAATTACCACCAACCGTCGTATCTTTAGGAACCGCTTGCTCTGGATCGGTTTCGGGATAGCCATGGGCATCAACCTACTCAATGGGCTGCAGTTCTTTTTTCCGGTACTTCCAGAGATCCCAGTCCGAAAATACGATCTTAATATCTACTTCACACAGAAGCCGTGGAACGCTATGGGCAGTACACCGCTCCGATTCCATCCATATCTGATCGGTTTTTCGTTCATTCTGCCATTGGATTTAGCGTTCTCGTGCGCGTTTTTCTATCTAATGAAAAAGGCGCAGCTGCTCATAGGAAGCACAATGGGCATCGCGACGTTACCGGGCTACCCATTTTTAGGGGAACAAGGGGCAGGGGCGTTATTAGCACTCCTCGCGATTGCATGCTGGCTTGCGCGGCACCATTTTGCATCCGTGCTGAGACAAGTCGTTCGTCCGAATCGAACGGAATCACAAACTGAAGCACTCTCATATCGGAGCGCTGTAATAACGCTCGGGATCTGCCTCCTACTTCTCGCTGTTTTCTGTGTCCGTGGCGGGATGTCGCTGTGGGCGTTCGCAATTTACATTGGTATCTACCTGATGATTGTTGTCGGGTTAACCCGGATGCGAGCGGAACTCGGACCGCCGATACATGCCATCGGCTACCTCACACCACAATATATGATGATCTCGCTACTCGGTACACGACGTTTGCGTCCGGGCAACCTAACAATGCTCTCACTCATGAATTGGCTCAGCGGTGCCAGTTATGCCTCCTTCCGCACACACCCGATGCCGGATCAGTTAGAAGCGTTCAAGCTTGCCGAGCGTACAGGTATCCGAAACCGAACGATGTTTGGCGTATTAGTCATTGCAAGCCTCGTCGGCATCCTATCCAGTCTGATTCTCTATCCTTACGCGATTTACAGTGAAGGCGTGGCTGCAGGCTCAGAGCAGATCCATGCCGGTGGAGCGGATACATATAACTTCCTTTCGTCGTGGTTAGTGAATCCGAAACCGACGGATTGGCTTGCCACATCGGTGTTAGGTTTAGCGTTCGCTGCGAATTTGGGCATCATGTTTTTGCGTTCGCGTTTCGTGTGGTGTCCATTGCACCCGGCTGGATACGTTATCGGTGTCGCGCCAGGAACAACCGATGTAATCTGGTTTCCGCTGCTCCTCGCGATGGTAACAAAGTGGCTCCTTTTGAAACATGGAGGGATCAACGCCTATCGGAAAGCGGTCCCGTTCTTCATCGGACTGGTGTTAGGCGAGGCATTGATGGGATGTTTCTGGCCCCTGTTAAGCCTTGTGCTGAGGTCGGCGGTATACAGTTGGATTTAGCGTCTCAACCGCCCGAATTAATGCAATTTAATATATCAATTTTTTCTTGACATTCGGCAAATTCTATGCTATTATTTTAATAAATATCTTATCTCAAGACGCGTCAGTTTAGAATCTACAGTTATCAGTTAATCCACAATAAAGCGGGCTGCTACCCAGCGTTAACTGACAACCGACAACCGACAACTGATGAGAAAAAAAGAAATATGATCGAAGTCAGAGAACTCACAAAATCCTATGGACCGACAGTTGCTGTCAACAAAGTCTCATTTGAGGCACACGCGGGTGAAGTGTTAGGTTTCCTCGGTCCCAACGGTGCGGGAAAGACGACTACAATGCGTATCCTCACCTGCTACCTCTCCGCGGACGCGGGCAGTGCTACCGTCGCAGGGTACAATATATTTGAGGACTCCGTTGAAATCCGGAAACGTATCGGTTACCTACCCGAAAGCGCACCCCTTTATACTGATATGGGGGTCATCGAATACCTCAATTTTATGACACAGGTACGGCACATCCCTAAAAGCGAACGGAAAGAACGGATCCGGGCGGTAATTGACACCTGTGGACTTGAAGATGTCATCCAAAAAGACATCGGCGAACTTTCAAAAGGTTACCGCCAACGTTTAGGGTTGGCACAGAGCCTCATCCACGACCCACCTATCTTGATTTTAGATGAACCCACCTCCGGATTAGATCCAAACCAGATTATTGAAATTCGCAACTTGATTAGAGACATCGGGCAAGAAAAACTCGTGCTTTTCAGCACGCATATTTTGTCTGAAGTCTCCGCCACCTGTACCCGAATCCTGATTATCAATAACGGAGAAATTGTCGCAAACGGCACGCCGGAGGAACTCGCCAGTCAGGCAGAAGGTGAGGAGATTGTACACATCGCCATCCGAGGTTCACAAGAAGCCATTGAAGCCTCACTTAACGAATTAGAATTCGTTTCGCAGTGGGCACACGTCGAAACAACTGATGGTATAGTTGTCTATCAAGTCAACGCCCCGCAAGGCAGCGATGCAGCAGAGGCACTCTTTCACGTTGTTGTGCAAAACGGGTGGAGCCTCACAGAACTCCGTCAAGAATCCGTAGATTTAGAGGATGTCTTCCTTAATTTGACAGACAAACAATAAATATAACAGAACAGCCGTCAGCGATCAGCAGCACGTTGCGGTAGGTGAAATTTATGTAGCTGCCACACGTACTCCTGAAAACTGATAACCGCTACAAAAGATTATGACGAACATTACAGCTATTCTTAAGAAGGAATTCAGAAGTTATTTCAACTCGCCGATCGCGTATATTTTCATTACTTTTTTCCTCGGTATCTCATCATGGCTCTTTTTCCGGGGCTTCTTTATCCAAAACCAAGCTGAAATGCGCGGATTTTTCGGGCTAATGCCGTGGATCTTCCTATTTTTCATTCCCGCTGTCACTATGAAACTCTGGGCTGAAGAGAAGAAAATCGGTACAATAGAAATCCTGATGACCCTGCCTATTCGAGACTACGAGGTCGTCCTTGGGAAATTCTTGGCGAGCTTCGCGCTCCTTGCCGTATCCGTACTACTCTCACTGGTCCTCACCTGTTCAGTCGTATACCTTGGAGATCCTGATGGCGGCACGCTTGTTGCCGGGTATATTGGGCTCCTCCTGATGGGTGGTGCCTATCTTGCAATCGGACTTTTCGCCTCAACGCTAACCGAAAACCAGATTATCGCTTTCATACTCGGAATTAGTACCTGTTTTGTGTTACTCATTATCG
This sequence comes from Candidatus Poribacteria bacterium, assembly GCA_022394775.1. GTDB lineage: Bacteria > Poribacteria > WGA-4E > WGA-4E > WGA-3G > WGA-3G. The sequence continues at coordinate 23,853 of JAGFCB010000168.1, read as the reverse complement.
GCGAAGACTTTGTGCTTTTCAATGCGCCGAACTGGTTGTTCCCAATTTTCAGCTACCTTGGACTTGGCGCGCACTACAGTAGCATTCTACGTGGGGTGCTCGACTCCCGCGACATTATTTACTATCTGTCGATGATTGGGCTTTTTCTCTATTTAAGTACATTGGCAGTCGAAAGCCGCAAATGGCGTTAGGGAGGAGGGACTGTTTTGGCTAATAAACGAATCACACACAGTGGCAACACCTTCGCTTTTATAGCAATTATCCTCGGGATCCTTGTGCTGATTAATTTTCTATCCACGCGCCGTTTTATTCGCGCTGATCTCACTGAGGATAAACGCTATACCATCTCAAAAGCAACGAAAAATGTACTCGGCTCATTAGATGACATTGTTACAATCACCGCCTACTTCTCTACAACGCCAGCCGAGGTCGCACAAATTCGGCGGAACGTCAGGGATATGCTTGACGAATACAAGGCATTCTCAAAGAACCTACAGATCGATTTTGTGAACCCGGCAAATTTCGACGACGCACAGAAACAGGAACTCCGTTTCAAGGGGATCCCTGAAGTCCAAATTAACGTCTATAAACAAGATAAAGCGGAAATAGCAAACGTCTATATGGGCATCTCCATCGGTTACAGCGGTAAAGAGGAAACCTTGCCCGTCGTACGCTCAACGGCTAATCTGGAGTACGAACTCACCTCCACTATTCTTAAAGTTATTACCAAAGAGGCTAAAACAGTGGGGTTTTTGACGGGACACGGCGAATTTGATATCAACGCACAAGAATATCAGCAGTTCCGCCAACTTTTGGATAAAAATGGAAAAGGGCAATATAACATTACATCTGTGAACCTACAAGACGGAAAAGCAGTTGATGCTACCCTGACAACACTCGTCGTCGCTGGCGTAAAGCAACCCTTGACTGAACGCGAGAAATATGAACTCGATCAGTTTATCATGCGCGGCGGGAGAGCGATCTTCTTAGTCGATCCCATTCAAATGCAACCCGGCACAATGCAAGGGACACCCCTGAGCACGGGACTCAACGATTTGCTGACGCATTACGGTGCCAAACTCGGCAATAACCTCCTTGTTGACCGCAGGTTCCACGAAAATGCTCGGTTCCAACAAGGATTTATGACCATTTTTCAACCGTATCCGTATTTCATAAAAATTATTAAATCGAATTTTTCGGCAGAACACGCAATCACGAACCAACTCGAAGTGCTAACGCTGCCTTGGACAAGTTCCTTGGAAATAGTAAGTAAAGAAAACATTACCGGAACAGTATTAGCAAAAACAAGCGAATTTGGACAAACGCTCCAAGGGCACTATAATCTTAGACCCGATTTTCCGATCCCCGAGGCTGAAACACAAGCCTATCCCGTCGCTGTCGCTTTAGAAGGTAAATTCAAAAGTTTTTATGCCGATAAAGAAATTCCAGCAGCCGCCGATCCCACAAGTGTCGAGGACAACGAGACACCTGTGCCAACACAGGACACTGCCGAACGAACAACTATAACCGAAAGTGCACAGACACAAATCGTCGTCGTCGGCACAGCGCAATTGCTAATTCAGTTGAATGCTAACAGCGTTAATTTTTTCCTAAATACCGTAGACTGGTTAACATTAGGCGATGCACTCATCGGTATCCGCTCGCAGACAATCACAGATCGTCCGCTTCAAATAAAGACGCGTAACGGCGAGTTCCGTGAAGTCTCAGAAATTGAGAAAAACTTTATTAGATACCTATGTACCGTAGGCATCCCACTGCTCGTCGTCATCTTCGGGCTTGTTCGGTATCTCTTAAAACGTCGAGCCAAAAGGATGGTAGAAACCTTCAGTACCCGAAACTTCACTTCAGACTAAGAACAAACAGCGGAGATTCTAATATAGTAGAATCCATAATTACCTTACGCTTCGGTAGGGCCGGTTTCAAGCCGCGCCTACAAGGAACGTTCACTTAATCAAAAACCACCGTGAACCGCAGTGGAACGGTGACCAGAGGCCATAGTTAAAAAGATGAAAACGAAACAACTTCTTATCTTAGGTGCTGTCTTTGTCGTTTTGGCAATCGTTGTCATTGTTTTTGAAAATCCATTTGGGAAAAGCGAATATGAAAAGAAGGTTGAAACAGCAACCCCGTTGTTTCCAAACTTCGACAAAGAACAGGTTACGAAAATAGAAATCATCGCGACCGATGGAACGGCAACGCTCTCAAAACAGGATGATAACTGGGTGGTCGCCTCAATGGAGAACTATCCCGCGGATAACGAAGGTGTCTCAGAATTGTTGACCAAAGTGGCGGAATTCAAGAATACGCAGCGCGTCTCCAATAACCCAGAAAAACAGGCAGAATTCGAGGTAGATAGTAGTGGTGTCGAAGCGAAACTGATGGACGGAAACGATAAACTACTGGCACATCTATTCGTCGGAAAAACGACACCCGGCTTCTTAAGCAGTTATGTGCGTCCAGCGGATGCCAATGATGTCTACGTGGCTCAAGGCTACCTCCAATCCGTTTTTAACAAAGGCACGCGCACTTGGAAAGATCGCACCATCTTCGACTTTAATAAGGGCACTGTCACTGAACTTAACATATCTTCACCAGAGGAGACGGTCGAACTGCGACTTGATGCAAATGGGACATGGCAGATGCTTAAACCTGAAGCCTCGGCTGTCAATACCTCCGAAGTTGACACGCTTCTCACAACTTTCAGTGAATTAGATACAGACGATTTCGCGGAAGCAAAGGACAACCTCGCCGAATACGGTTTAGAGACACCAGAATCTGTTATATCCGCTGCACTGAATGACGGCACAACGGCAACCCTGTACATCGGTAAAGAAGAGGAAGGCAAACTTTACGTCAAACGTGACGATAACGATACACTTTTCAGACTCTTCAAATCAAATGTAGATAGACTGATAAAGAAATCTGATACACTCAAAGCGGAAAATTCCGCACCAGCAGTCGAAACCGAGTAGTGGACCCATCAGATAAATCGCGGCACAGATGTCGCATCAAAGGAGATTTACCATGAGTAGATTGAATTTTTTGTGTTTAGGTTTTGGTTCGCTGCTTGCTATAATTCTTACTGGATGTGAGCCACAAATTATATCACCGCTGCTTCCATCGCCAGAAAGTAGGAGCATACATGTCACCGGAAGCGGTTCGGTCACAGGTGAACCGGACATCGCAACTCTTTATTTAGGGGTGTCTGTTGAGAAAGAATCTGTTGAGGCAGCGCGTGAGGCAGCCGCGAGTGCAATGACCGCAGTGATAGACGCACTGAAAACTAATGACATCGCTGAAAACGATATTCAAACGGAGAATTTCAGCATCTATCCGCAATACGACTATACAGAGGAAGGACGTGTACTCCGCGGTTACAACGCCAACAATACCGTCAATGCCACAGTACGAGATCTCGAAAGTCTGAGCGATATAATTGATGATGCGATCGGTGCTGGTGGCGACATTGTCGTTGTAAACTCGATCCAATTTATGATTGAGGATCCAACACCATTGCAGGCACAGGCGCGCGTCTTAGCCGTAAAAGATGCCGAAACGAAGGCGCAAACTTTAGCTGAAGCGAGTGGTGTTTCCCTCGGAAAACCGATCACCATCACCGAGACAACACGGACCTTGGGACCGCCGATTGCTTATGCCGAGAGTGCTGAGTTCGCTGCTGATGACGGTGCTCGCAGCTCAACCCCTATCCAAACTGGAGAACTCACCGTTACCATTAACATCACTATAGTCTACGAAATAGAATAAAGTTTTCTCAATAGCATTGTCGGGACAGGTCCTAAGCCTGTCCCTTTTCATTTAATTATCGGAATCAGCTGCCATCCTTGACCTTCTGTGAATTCTCGGACGCTAAGGCACCAAACAACAACTCGCTTCCCCTTCATGTTATCACGCCGCCGATACAGGTTTAAGCGTGAGGGTGTCGCCCCCGAACCCCGAACGGCTACTACATCCACTGGAAACCCAAGCTGATGCGCAAGATGATCCGGTAGACCCGCTCCCTGTGCATGCATGTCTGCTCCAGCGTGAAAAACGAGGCTGTGACTGTCTCCCAGTAGAACAACCGGACTCGCTCGCCATGCGTAGGGATTGGGTAACCCAACCCCTACATTAACGTAAGTAAGTCGTAACCGTTCTTTCTGTAGATTCGGATCGCCGAGCTCCGTCCAAAGGTCACCCGTAATTTCAACCGTGCGCGTCTCTGTCTCAATATCTCTCTTTCGGATTTCTGCCATCCATGAAGGTGTACCGATGGATGCGGCAATCGCTTTCGCTGCCAAAACACACCCCTGTCCAGACCAATGTGTATCCTGTTGGCAATAGACCGTACCAGCATCAGTGAACCGATTTTTGAGAAAAAGTGGCGTTAAGTCAAGCACATTCACACCGTGGGCCCGCAAAATATCGTAGAATTTTTGGTGATATGTATCACGACGTATCGTTGCGTTTCCATGTTCGGAAACCATCTCAGGATAAATCGTGGCTTTTGCGGGTATTGGCACAAAGATTAACGCAATACCCGCCTTGTCCAATTGTGCCTTGAAGTCGAGGATAGCAGGAAGTGGGTCAGCGAATTCAGGGTTTGATGCCCGACTCACGCGCTTTGCTGCATCGCCCCAAAACTGTCCAACGCTCAGATGACGCAGTTCAGGCGCGAAGAACAACCAACCGTCTTTCCCAGAAACGACTGTCGTCTTTTGGGTCTCTGCCTCGGCAGCCTTTGCCGCCAACGTCTGTCCGAAAAGTTCCGTTTCAGCACCAGTAAAGTTAACAAACTGTATAAACAGCAGAATAGACAATAATAAGTAGCGCATAGCTGGCAAGTCGATCCTCAAAAGATGTAGATTTCGCGAGGCTATCACGGCAGTTCTCCCCAATAAACATCAAGCAGCCATGTCTCCTCATTTTCCAACTCTTTTCGATTGTAGCTGCCGTATTCAGTTTCAACTTCGCTCCACGGACGGAGACGCAATTTGACCTCCTGGCCCATTTTGAAAGTCGCAGCATCTGTCCATTGATTTCCACGCATACCCCACAGAAATACGACGAACTCCGCTGGTAAATTAGATGTCCCTGTGTTTTCGAGATGTAGCGCGATGATGCATTCGGAATACGGGACTGTCCTCGGCACCGGCGGTTCCGTTTTTGTCTTGATAGTCGCCGTAACGGTTATGCCGTCCGCTATAGACGTGGCACTCCGCTGGCGTGCTTTATCGGAAGGTAGTGATAACAGTTTCCAATCACCAGAGAAAAGTTCCCTCGCTGCAAACTGATAAACAAGCACGCGTTTACCGGCGAGACGACCGTGTCCGCGGCTGAGTTCTTGTACAAGAGCCTGTCGCGTGGCATTGGCACCACCTGCGTTGATGACAATTTTGTCAATAGGTTGTGCAAGTTCCGTACTCAAATGTTCAACGAAACCTGCTGAATCACCCCATCCCATACCCGCAAGTGAATAGATATTACTGAAACTGTCTCCTAAAAACAGAATCTCTGATGCCTGTACCGGTTGCCACGGCTCTTGTGAAGGTGTCTGGACAACATGCCGTGTAATCTGCTCCGAAGGAAACAACATCTGATTCGCAGGCAGTTTTAACATCTTCGCTATATCCCCGATATTAGCGATGTCCTCAGCAGTCTTAATATAGGTAGTTGGCTGATTAGCAGATAATTCAACCTGTTCGAGAATAAATGTAGCCAGATGTTTCGCAACCCGTTCCATCGCCTCGGGTTTCCAGTGCGTATCCGTTTTAAGATATTGCGCCTCTTGGCGGACGACTTCAAAGAGGAGCAGTGATGGATCGTATACCAAAACGCCTTCTGCCGCAAGTACCTCAATAAACACCGCATAGAAAGGGTTATGTACCGGTGCATCAGGCGTTTGGTAACGCTTCGAGAACTTGTCAGGATGGATAGTCGGTTTAACAGGGGTCGGCACAACAATAAGTGTGATATCGCGTGCCGCTAACTGACGATTGAAATCGATAATCGCTGCGAGTGCCGCGCTTATTGTTCCTTGAGAGCCAACACCAATGAGCGAATCTATATCCGCACGGTAGAACAGCCAACCATCGCGACCAAAGTAGGCTTGTTCATTGCCAATACGGAACACGCCCGTCAGGATTGTCTGTACACTTGGCAACAGCCAATGCGTAAGTATAGATTCCTCTTCCAGCGTGTCCTCATACTGCTCAATCTCTTCGAGGTTAGGGACAGGCAGCAAACCAACCGCTCGGAAAACGTGAAGTGATTCCCCGCGCTGGATGTCAGAAATCAACTGACAAATCGGCACGGACAGAAGCATCACGCTGAAGACAACAAGACTGACGATGCTCACACTCCGTTTGATCTGTGTGGTGCCGAGTTCTTTTAATGCCACCTCTCGGCGATGTTCAGCTAAATTTCGCATGTGAATAGTTACCAGTTATCAGTCCGGCGAGTACGCCTTTCAGTTATCAGTTATTAGTTAAGAGTGCCTCGCAGTGAAAATCTGATGAAACGACTGCACTTCGTTTTCATTAGGCACTTCTCTTACTGGGAACTCGTAACTATTTTATCAAGTCCTTCTCTTAACTGAAAACTGAAAGATTTTTCGCAGAAAAATCGTACCGATAACTATTAAAAAATAAAATAGATAAACGGATTATACGCTTGTGTCGCCAATACAGCAAGCGATAACCCGAACAGTGTTATGCATATCCCTATTTTGAGAGGTGTCAACCGCTGTGTCCAATCCCACGTCTGTGGAAAACACCACACAGCGATACCTGCTATACACATAACCCATAGATAGTAAGGCTGATAGAGGAGACCCGCAATCAAATTAGTGCCGGGTTGAAGCTGAACCCTACTGAACATGCATTGCAGATAGAGGACTGCATCCGAGAGTTCACTGATTCTAAAGAAAACCCACGCGATCAGCACAAGCAGGAATGTTGCTACAACCCGTAAGGGTTTCGGTATGGATCCGTAAAAACTCGCCTTTCCCCGCTTTCTCTCAAGCGCGAGCATACCACCGTGAATTCCGCCCCAGATAACAAAATTCCAAGACGCACCGTGCCATAAACCACCGAGCAGCATCACAAGAGCCAAGTTGATGTATGTTCGAGCAGCACCTCGACGGTTCCCACCGAGTGGAATATAGAGGTAATCGCGCAACCAACTCGAAAGTGAGATATGCCAGCGCCGCCAGAACTCTGTGATAGATTCAGCGCGATAGGGTGAATCAAAGTTTTTGGGAAAAGTAAATCCCAGCATTAATCCCAAACCGATCGCCATATCGGAATAACCACTAAAATCAAAATAAATCTGAAACGCATACGCGAGTACGCCATACCACGCATCAAGTGTGCCAACGACACCGGCATCAAAGACTGTGTCAGCACATTTGCCACACGGATTCGCTATCAAAACCTTCTTCGCCATTCCGAGCGAGAAAAACGCAATGCCACGCGCAAACTTTTGCAACGTATGTACGCGATCCTGAAGTTGATCGGCAATTTCTGAAAACCGAACGATCGGTCCCGCGACAAGTTGTGGAAACATGGACACATAACACGCGAAATCAACAAAATTCCGAATCGCTTTCGCATCGCCGCGGTAGACATCAATCGTATAACTCATCGACTGGAAAGTGTAAAAACTGATGCCAAGCGGAAGCGTTACGTGAAGCACACTCTCCCATATCGGTAGACCCAGCCACCCCATAACAGCATTTATGTTCGCGATGCCGAAATTAAAATATTTGAAAAAACCTAAAAGGGATAAGTTTGAACAGATCGAAACTGTTACTGCCAATTTGCGCCGCTGCTGACGCTCACTCCCAGAGATAACACGACCACACGTATAATCAATCAGCGTTGAAGCAAACATGAGAGGCGCGAACAAAGGATTTGCCCAACCGTAAAAGATATAACTAAAAAGCGTCAACCCAAAATGTTTTGCCCGGCGCGGGAGGAGGTAGTAGCTTACTAACGCAATAGGGAGAAAATAATAGACGAAGATGTGCGAACTGAAAACCATTTTTAAATAACCTTGCGGTTCGTTTGGGTTGGTCTGTGATTTCAGAGCATCTCTTCGTCCAGCTGCAGTGTGCCTGCTTCGCAGTGAGAATGCACTGCTGCCGTGTTTTCAAACCTACATTTAAAAAATTTTCACTAAATTGTTCGTCTTGGCAGCAGGTTTACTCAAAGCGTTGGCGAACTTCTTCTAACGCCTGCGTCAACTTCGCTGCGCCAAGTGCGTTCGGATGATCAAGGTCTTTGAACATCTCTGGCAGGAAATCGTGGTTCCCACCCTGAAGGAAATCAACGAAAACGAGATTCGGAAAACGTGCCTCAAGTTGTCTCAATTGATCCACCAATTCCCGATACCCTTCCTGGGTTGTTCCATCATCGTCCACAACAAGCTGGTCGCGCATGATCGGGTGGAGCGGTGACAAATACACTAACATCTTAACATCTTGCTCGTTCAGGGCAGCGATCATTGACATAAGACGGTTCCATCGCTTTTCAGAAATCTCCCATCTTCGTCTGAATTTTTTTGTCTTCGGTCTATCCCATACCTCAGCGTTGAACTTCCAACCCCATGGACGCTCGTTCCAATACTCCGAGACATAAGGAATCGCAGCGATTTCAGCAGCTGTTTTTTTATTCGCGTTTCCATCAGTTCCCTGCCAGAGGGTTTCAGCATGCTTCCGATCATAGGCGAAGCCGGTGCTTTGCAATAGCTCTCGGTCCGCCGAATGCTCAAAATATCGGTTCACCGCGCGAGGCGACAGCTGATAAACCACCCACTCCAAACTGGGCATTTTCAACAAGTATTTATCAACAACTATTTCTTGGAACTCCAACGGTCCACCTGAAATTGCGAGATTATACGCCACTGGGGTTTTACGGTTTTCCGCACCATAAAACAACTCCGCTTGAACACCGGCCTCGCCCCGCGAATCCCCTAAGGAAACAAGTTTAAGTTGATCTTTTATCCGCCAGAAAACCGGCATCTTCTCAGAAAAAATGCTGTCGTAGTCATATCGCTCCTCAATAGATCGATCTTCGAGAATCTTCTGTCCGACATCGTGATAGAGTGGAGTGTCAAGATCTAACGCAAGTGTATCGCTGGTGTAGAGGCTCTCAAACTCGCTAAATTGCTGGTATGGGTACAGGTGGAGTGTATGGGAACTACCTACTTCTGCCTTTCCAATTGCTTGCGGTTGATTGTCGTAGATTGCCCAATGTGCGACGCGAAGTGTTTTGCCTCTGAATTTGCCTTCAAGACGTTTCTGGACCCTGTACTCGTAAAAAACGAGTGCCTCTCGATAGGGTGCGATGTCAGAAAGCGTCGGGATCTTAGATTTCGCGAGGAGTTTTACCTTAAGTCGGATAGGATCACTCATGTCTATATCTAACAATCTGCCATCAGGTGCGATTTCCAAGTCGATGTCTACGCCGAACTCTTCGGCTTCAACGTCGTAATAAGTCGTCTCCGTTTGTAAACGATTTCCTACAATACTCATGCCGAGTTCAGTTTTCCGCTCGACGTCGCTAATTTTCAACGTGCCCACCTGCTGACGGACTGTATCTTGAACGGGTATCGGAAGTTCTGAAAAAGTGATCTCCTCTGTAATATCCTTCTCCCTGAGTGTTCCATCAGCTGCGATCTCAAGTTCAATGTCAATCTTGTCATTCTTCGCCTCTATATCGTAGACAGTTTCGCCATCTTCTCTTTCACGATCAACATCACGAATCGGTACATCACCAATTTCGCGGAGGGCAATCTTCTGGATAGCCTCAGGGACCTCATCAAACGATATATCCTTAGCAAAGCCATCAACACTTATAACAAGACACAATGTAATAGAAAAAATGAGAAACTGTATCTGGCATCGATATTTATTCAAAATACAACGTTCCTACGATAAATTCGTCTGGAAGATAAGAAATTTCCCATTAAAATGATGCTGAAGGCTAAAAACTTCCATCTGTGAAAACAAATTTTCACATTCCATTTCCTGAAAGGCGATCTTCATCCTATGATGTTGCTGATCCTGCTCAGTTTCACCATGACACGGCACAGCAAAATTCAGCGTATTACCACCAATTTGAGGATACTGATTCGGATTCAAAATATTCGCGCCGGCTTTAACTTCAGTCATAATACGAAAGCGCAGCCTTACTGAGGCATCATCCACATTTCTGGTTCTACTGAAGGTTTGCTGTTCACTGAATAGATCTAACAATTTATGTTTCAGGGATGGTGACAATGATTCGCCAAGTTCTTCTAGCCGTTCCTCCAGAGCTTGACCAAAAGACTCTGAAATCAAAGTTGAAACAGGAACCGTTTCAAAAAACTTTCCATGAGTCAAACAGATTTTTACGTCTGACCGTTTTCTCCCACGAACCAGATAGAAAACGTGGCGAATAGGTAAAGAAAGTATATTGTTTCCTGCTTCTTCCATTTGTGTTCGGATAGTGTTTGTTTTACCCTCGGTTAACTTCCTAATATCCTTCTCACCTGTTGGAATTGTTGAATTGAAGGAAGCAACTGAATACCCCTTTTTACTATCCTTGAGCTCGATCAATTCTCCACCGGTAAAATGTGCGTCATCATTATTGAGCTTAATGGCTAAATCGGGAAATTTACCATCACCGACACAGGAAAGCATTTGCTCATCAAATGGAAAACTCTCAAGTTCCTTTTCTGAAAGGAATTCCTGTCTTTTCTCGCACAAATCAGCAAAAAAGTGATAAATTGAGTAAGCCATTATTGATTTGACTCAAGGAGAGCTAATTGTTCAGCAGTAAATTCATCGGAGGACGAGGATTTTCTGTTTAACCCACATTCTCCCCAAATCGTTTCCAAATCCGGCGTGCATGCATAATCCTTGAAAAAGCGTGAGACATCATCCGACTCTCGTCGCTCAGCAAGCCTGTCTTGAATGAGTTCAACATTCTGAGAATCAAGTTCAATGCCTATCGACTTTCGTCCTAATTGCTCCGCCACAACCAACGTTGTCCCTGAACCAGCGAACGGATCCAAGACAACATCACCCAAATTTGTCGAAGAGAGAATAATGCGAAGGAGGAGTTGGATAGGGGCTTGCTGCTTATGTAAGCGATTTCCTTCAGCATCCCGCAACGCTTCATCGCCAGCAAAATAGCCGGAGGTCAATTCTCGGATATCATCCCACACATCAGTAACGAACATACCGTTCTCACGCGCGTGTTTGTAGCCTGCTGGCAGCGGTGGGTCAATCCGCAAACGATGGAAAACGCGTGGTGTTTTGCCTTTCGTTGCAAACGCAATCACTTGATAATGCTTACCGAAACGCTTTACTCCGGGTACTGCTGAAGTCTTCTTTTTCCAGATGATCAGATTTTGGAAGGTCCACCCAGTCTCCCTCAAGCATTGCAGCACGAACTCTGTATTCTTTTCACGTTGCATGAAATAAATCGCACCACCATCGGAAGTCAATGCATACACCTTGGCGCAGATATCGCACATCCACTCCCAATATTTCTCCGGTGGTAAGTTGTCATCCCACGCATTGTAAGCTTTATCTTGATTAAAGGGGGGATCGAGAAAGGAGAGGTCTATTTTTGAAGCAAAGTCGCTGCTATCCAAAGCAGTCGTGCAATTTTCATGGCGGACGATATAGTTTTCTCTAAATGGATTGCCCATAATGTTCACACGTGCTCAAATTAACGCCCAAGGACAGGCGTGATTATATCGTGCCAATATACAGATGTGTTGAACCCGTATCCACCTGCGGAGTGGAGATAATGTTGGGGACATCGGGACTTGAGATTAGACCGTATATTGCTTTAACGTGTCGTCATCCAAATTCTCTAAAACATTTTTCGGGTCGTGCTGCTCCCCTTCGCTCAATTCCTGTTCAGAGAACCCGTGATCGGCAATCACTGCTTCGGCAACATAGATAGGCACTTCACAGCGCAGGGCAAGCGCGATCGCATCACTCGGACGGCAATCCACCTCAATCTCGTCGTCGCCCGCTTGTAAAGTAACGTGTGCAAAAAAAGTTCTCTCTTCAACATCGCGCACACATATATTCTTCACTTTTGCCCCAAGCGTCTCAATCATAATTTTCAGCAAATCGTGTGTCATCGGGCGCGGGAGTTCAACATTTTCTATATGCATTTGAATAGCACCCGCTTCTGATTCACCGATCCAAATCAGGAGTATCCGATTTGAATCTTCCCCCGTCTCCTTCAGGACAACTATCGGCGCGCCTGTCCTCCGATCGATTGAGAGAAAGTGAATTTTAACTTCAGTCTTTGCCTGTTTCTCAATATCCATTTGTGCATCCTTTCATGGGTTTTTATATTTCCTTAATCAGCATCCATCAATTCTGCTTTTCTCACATCAAAGATCCGTTTTGCGTCGTCATAGTTCACGAGGATTACAGTATCTCCCTTAACAGGAGGGGTCTCATCAGATTTCGCGCGGCAACTGACGGTTAACTCCGGTCCATCTGGCACTCGCAAACGAGCCGTCCCAAAAGTAGTCGTAATCTGTCCGCTGATAACACGTCCACTCAAACCGAGCAGCTCGTCATCACTGACAATTTTCTCACGTTGCGGAAAGAACTTCAAAAACGCGATAGAGATATAGCGGGCACTTAGGAGAGAAAAGAAAAGTGCAAGGATACATGTTATCCAGATCCGCTGTGGCTTTTCAGAAACATCAAGTCCCGAGTTCGCAATGAGCCCAACAATCCCCCACGCCACGAATAGCGATATGAGCACAACCGCCAACGGCACTCTGCCAACATTTAAACGACAGCACTTCGCTTTTAAACGACAGCACTTCGCTTTCAGGAACCCCAGTATACCAATCAAAGAAGAGCGTTGCCCTTTAGCCGCCACATCTGTCTCACTGAAACCCATTGGCCCCTTAACAAGCCGAAAGAACACCCATAAAACCGCAATCACCAAAGGGATCGTAAAGCAGATATTATACGAAGCGAGAAAATACATCAAGAACGCTTTCATGTCTAGCTGCTACTTTGTGAGCTGCTCAGTGATGCAGACGTAGGCACACCGGGCTGAACGGAAATTGATATTATCGATCCAATGGACATTACGTATAACGCTAATTTCAAGTCGCGCTTGGCTGAGAAGCCGATGCCTGAGTTGCCGGACCAATTTCACATCCTGAATCTCCGTGAATAATAAATTACATCGGATATTCGCATAAGAAACCGCGAGGCTACCTATATACCGTTCGTCTAAGACCAGCACCCGTCGCGTCGTGATAAAAACGAAATCCGGGCGCAGTAAACTTGAGCGACCAAGGACACACAAACAGACTTCCTCATCCTCATCTATATGCGCTCGCACAGTCTTCTGAATACGAGGTGGCATGTTGACAAATTCTGCCATGTCATTACGCAACCAAAGGGACGCTCAATAAGAATAGGATCACTACACGGGTATGGAGGTGGCGGGAATCGAACCCGCGTCCGAAGGCATTTCAATAGAGGCTACTACATGCTTATCACAGGTTTTGAAGTTCGTCTATAAGACTCCCCTGTGCAGGATTCAGAATAGACTATCTCAAAAGTGGTTCGCGGCACGCTCCTTGAGAATGAGCGAGCGGCTAGCCCGTATTGCGTCGCTTTAACTTCCCTGACGGGCAACAGGTCGGTCAAGCGTAGCCGCGTTTAGGCAGCTAGTGCTAATTCTTCATCAGCATTTATAAGTGTTCCGCCTATTTTACGAGGCCTGCGGAGACCTCGGCATGCAACCCATATCTCATCCACCTTCGTCGAAACCTTGACACCCCCAAATTGTAAATACACCATCAGAAACCGAACTAACACGTTAATGAACAATGATTTTATCTATACCGCTATTCGTTATACGACCGGATTTCATTCGCGGTCACTTCACGTTCTATCTTATCGCGTTTATCATAAAGTTGTTTACCCATCGCAACTGCTAACTCCAACTTCACTTTACCGTTGCTGAAATACGCGCGCGTCGGAACGATCGTCATCCCTTTTGAACGGATCGAGCGTTCAAGCTTCGTGATTTCCCGGCGATGCAAAAGCAATTTTCGTTTCCGCTTCGGTTCGTGGTTGGCGATATTCCCGTGCTCATACGGACCGATGTGGGCATCCATCAAAAACACTTCGCCATCCGCGACTTGCGCATAACTATCTGTTAGGTTAAGTCGTCCCGCGCGAATCGCTTTCACTTCTGTCCCTTGCAAGACAACACCGGCTTCATACCGGTCACGTAAGTGATAGTCATACCGCGCCTTTCGATTCACAGCAATCGTTGGGGTTGTAGAATCTTTAGCACCTTTCATGATGTCCTTAAGTATAACATACACACAACTTGTATGCAAGAAAAAATGGCAGAAAAGTTGTCAGTTGTTTGAACACTAATTCACTTTTTTAAATTAACGACAATTAAAATGCAGGCGGGGTTTGGAACCCCGCCACTATAAAGATAATTACGGGCTTTACTATAAATTAACGACAATTAACCCGATAAGGTTGACTGAAGCAGCATAATTACCGAAAATTTGAAGTTTTTTCCTAAAACAGGATTTTAGTTGAAAAGTGAAAGTAAATCTGATAAAATATTCTCCAAGTCCGACGCTATTGGAGCATCCTAACACGGTGCTTTGATTGCACGCTAAAACCCAGAAAGGGGTCCCTTAATGCCAGAACTTTACGATACTCGTGCACCAAATCCGCCCTCACGTGCGATTTTAGTAGGTGTTAAACTACGAAATAACCAGATGCACGAAACAGAGGAATCGCTCCAAGAACTCCAGCAACTCGCAGAAACTGCCGGTATTGAAGTCGTCTGTGAGACAATCCAGCCCCGTAACATGCCAAATCCAACCTATTTTATTGGCGAAGGGAAGGTTGAAGAACTCAAACCCCTGATCGAAGAACTGGATGCGGACGCAATCATCTTTGATGAAGAACTGTCGCCAGCACAGAATCGGAACCTTGAAAAGGCTCTCGATGTCCCTACAATTGACAGGACAGGTCTCATCCTTCAAGTTTTCGCACAACGGGCACTCACGAAAGAGGCACGGTTACAAGTCGCCTTAGCACAACTCGAATACGCACTGCCGCGGCTCACTCGGATGTGGACACACCTTTCACGACTTGCCACAGGCGGTGGTGGGGGTAGACACCTCCGGGGTCCCGGTGAAACACAACTCGAAATGGATAGACGTTGGGTCCGTAGGAACATCGCACACGTCAGAAAAGCACTTGAATCCGTCGAAAAGCAACGTCATGTGCAGCGAAGAAATCGATCCGAAAAAATTAAGGTGTCTTTCGTTGGATATACCAATGCCGGGAAATCGACACTTTTCAACCGATTGACAGGTGAAAATGTCCTGGCTGAAGATAAACTGTTCGCAACTTTAGATTCAACCACACGCAAGGTGGAGTTGCCGCAAAAGCAACAGATTCTCTTAAGCGATACCGTCGGATTCATCAAGAAACTGCCACACCAATTAGTCGCCGCATTTAAGGCAACCCTCGAAGAGGTCGCCGCGGCAGATTTTCTGCTTCACGTCGTTGATGTCAGCCACCCAGAGGCAGAAGCACAGATAGCCGCAGTAAATACAGTCCTTAACGAATTGGAGGCAACTGACATTCCGACGTTTATGGTTTTCAACAAAACCGATAGACTCAAAACAGAGGAAGACTTACAAATCCTGCGGTGTCAGTATCCAGAAGCGTTCCCAATCTCAGCACAACGCGGTGATGGCGTTGAGGCACTCATGGAAGCATTAGCAAACCGTTTTGCCGATCTCGGTACAAATCTCGACCTCAGCATCCCATACACAGAAGGGAAAGCACTCGATTTGCTCTACAAACACGGGACTGTGCTTAACACTGAATACGCAGATGAAGCCATTCACGTCAAGGCACGTTTACCGAACCGCTACCTCAAATCGGTCTCCCAATTTTTGGTGTCTTCCTAAGGGGGCATAATGCGATGGCTCGACCAGACTGACATCGGACACGACTTGCAAATCTGTCCAGACTGCGATAGGAAATACGAGGTACTTGACCAGTTCCCTGGAAGCCCGTCCGAGGATCAATCACACAACTGGATTATTGATGCAGTATTCAACGACGCTTACTATGTCGCGATCCGGTGCCCACAATGCCTCGAAATCCGTTACCTCTGTATACAATCTCTAACCGCTACACAGTTTCATAACGAAAAGGAAAAGCAATGAAGATAGGTGTTACCCAAATCATACTCGGAAACATGTCGTTGGACGATACGCTCTCCCTTTGCCAAGAGGCAGGATACGATGCCGTTGAACTCACTTTCGGTGAAGGAAAAGACACCGACATCAATATGAGTGATACGGAGCTGCAAGGCATCGCAGCGAAATGTGAGGCGGCAGGCATCGAAATTGGCAGCATCACAGCAGGTTATGCCGACCGTGGTAACCTCTTGAGCCTGGATGCAATGGATCGAGAAAAAGGCGCGGTCTCGCTCGCGCGTGGCTTAGAAGTCGCCGGAGCACTCGGTGTCGGTGGAATCTTATTGCACCCGGGGCAACTCACCGCTGATGGAACATATCAAGAAGTCTGGGATAACCTCGTCGGTATCCTAAAAGACTTAGCACCTTCAGCAGAAGCACATAAGGTTGCAATCGGGCTTGAAAACGTCTGGAATAAATTTCTGTTAAGCCCAAAAGAGATGCGCGACATCGTGGATGAAATAGACAGCGAATGGGTCGGTACCTACCTTGACACAGCAAATATGATGGCTTACGGCTACCCCGAACACTGGATTCGTGAACTCGGACACCGCATCAAACGGGTACACTTCAAAGATTTCGCCCGCGGTGCACACCAGTTCGTCAACTTATTAGATGGAGACACGGATTGGAAGGTAGTGATGGAAGCATTCCGAGCAATCGGCTACGACGGTTACGTCATTCACGAAGTCGGTGGCGACAGAGCAGCCCAAATCGACCTTGCGAAACGGATGCGTAAGATCGTTTCAATGTAATTTACGCATTCCGTCTTAAAGTCCCCCTGATAAGGGGGATTGAGGGGGTTAAAAATACGGAAATTACCGCTTTTTGCTCAATTTGCGTAAGTTCTACGCAAAAGAGAAAGCGATGGCTCCATCAGAAACCATCGCCTGATGCCGGAGGTCGGACTCGAACCGACATGGACCCAGGGCCCGCGGGATTTTGAATCCCGTGCGTCTACCAGTTTCACCACTCCGGCGCTGCTCAGCAACATATATTATAGCATACTTTCAGCGAAAAGTCAAATTTTCCAATTAGCCATTAACCACTTTAATAGTTTTCAGTTTTCAGTACAATTTTTCTGCGAAAAATCTTTCAGTTTTCAGAAAGAGACTCTCGGAGAATCTTAACCCTCTTTAACTGATAACTGATAACTGAAAGGCGTACTCGCCGTACTGATAACTAAAAACCATGGCAAACCAACAACGAAATCCAGCATCCGAAAACATAGTCCAACGCATCTTTATGATCGCGGTAGCATTTCTCAGCCAACTGCGTGAAAGAGAGACGTGGCAAACCATGTGGCATTGGGTACTCTGGCGCACCATCCCCAAACGGCGCCGCATTCTTAGGTTGATACAAGAACTCCAACCGCTCCACGCAGACGCACCTGCTGAAATGCGCGCCCTTCGGGACGAAGTTTTCGCAAAAACCTGCTTAGAACTGAAATACGCAGAACAAGAACAGGTGCTCTTAGATATCCTGATACACGCACATCAACCTCTCGGATTCGAACAAATCTTTTTCGCAGCCATCTATCCGGTCATACTCAAACGCGACATGGAAGCCATCCGAATCACGACTGAAACACCGCATCGGCTCCATGTAGAAATCGGTTATCTCGGACACAATGAAGATTACTTCTTCTGGGTCCTTGAGATCGACGGCACAAAACGCCTCACACTCAACACACCGCTCAATCCGAGAGTGGAGACGCGAGACGACAAACGCTACGTAATTTATGCCCTCGGAAGCACAGGACTCGTGGATACAGACTTTACCGAATACGCCGCACAATGGCTGCTGGACTCACCCCGATTAACAATCGCACTCCCGCTGCTCGCCGCGACTTATGCCGACCAATGGATCCTCAACGCACGCCTCTATCTCGCACATATCTTCGCAGATCTGAAAAAACGGAATTATCAGGTCACAGCAATGGTAATACCCGATTTTGAACGGGAGCGGTTGTCACTCTTACGCCGTCTCTCCCTGGACCGGCTAAGAAAACGTCAACTTCTGTCCGAACGCCGAAATCGCTAAGGTAGATACCCGGCTCAATTGAGAAACAGACACCAGAAATCAAAACCCGCGCATCACGCGTCTCTAAGTTATCTAAATTTACACCGTTCCCATGGATAACAGTCCCGATATTGTGTCCCGTGCGATGAATAAAGTAATCGCCATACCCTTTTTCAGTGATATATCCCCGGACACAATCATCCACCTCATAACCGTGAATCGGTGCATCGGCAGCCCATCTTTCCTGAATGAACCGTATTGCCCTGTCCCGCGCCTCCTTAACAATATCAAAAATCTCAATATACTTTGTAGGAACAACTTCCCCAGCGTAAGCGACCCACGTTGTATCCGCAAAAACAGCATCAGCATCTTTCTGCTTCGCCCACAAATCAATTAAGATAAAGTCTCCGACTTTAACGGCTTGCGTGTCCGTCGCTGACGGCGCATAATGCGGGTCGCTGCTCTTGGCATTCACAGCGACAATAGGCGGATGATCAGTGACCAAATCCATCGCATCGAATTGTCCAAGAATCTCTTGCTGAACGTCGTACTCTGTAATGCTTTTCCCATCCCGCAGCTGCGAACCGATCCACGCGAAAGCATAATCTTTCGCTTGTAACACCAAGCGTGCAGAGGTTTGATGTCCTGTCGCTTGTGCCTCGCTGAGCCGCGCCTCCATACGCTGCGCCAGTTCCGCAGACGTACGCACTTCAATCCCGAACGAACGAATCCACTCCAGTGTGCCAGCGTCTACCCGCGAAACATAAGGAATCTCGGCGTTCGGTGAATACTCCATCGCAACCGTTTTGATACCAGCGAGCAGCGTCTGGATCGCTTCATTAAGTTCTTCCCATCCCGCATAGAGCGCGACCTGTCCTTGCACATCGGTAAAATTCGATGTCTCAATCCGATGGACCAGCCAGCGCGGCTCACCTTGTTTAGGAATAAGACAGAACCATCGGCGCGTGATATGCGCCCCCGCCAAGCCTGCCACATTCTGAGCGATAGGATTTATCCCCCGAAAATCGTATAAAAGCCACGCATCTAATTCCAACGCCGCCAACGCATTCTGAATCTCGGTTATTTTCATATTTGTCAACCTCTTGTCAACGGTAAACCCACCCACGACGCGGGTATTTATGGTGAATTAGGAAAATAAGTTTACATTTCAATAGAAGGGAGACATGCACTCCCGCTGGCGAGGATTGTATCCTCGCCCTCTTTTGGTGTATACATAATTGTATATTTCACCATAGTTTTACATATTTACTTTTGTAGGAGCAAGCTGTGCTCGCGATCTTGTTGTGCTCGCAATCTTACTGTAGGAGCGAGCTGTGCTCGCGATCTTGCGAAAAAACATTAACACCTATAAACGAAAGCTAAATCGTCCTGGAGTACGGCACACGGTGTGTCCCTACTACTTTAACGAATCTCCAACACAGGCAACCGATCAATAATCTCCACCGTCTCCAAACTCACCGCAATCACCTTCCCAATCAACCTAACAATATACTGCGGATCGTCCGCACGGTTCGGGTCGTTAACAATACCGCTCCGCTTGTCTGTCTTCACACGATACTGATCTACCACCCATTCCAAGGCGGAACGCGTGCCGAGTCGATACTCAAAAACCTTTGGCGGGATACCCGATAACGTCAGAAAATCGTTGTAGATAAGCGAGGTCTTGTCTTTGGAGAGTTTCATCTTCTCGACACGCCAATTGAGCGGCACATCTGGCGTTTGGACGAACTTTAACTTATCGTATTCCGGTTGGGATTCGTAGGCTACGTGAAGATCTGCCAACCGCACGCCTGCCTCCGCAAATCCCCAGAAGTCCGCTGCAACCTCCCTGTCAAGGGGGGCAAGGGGGGTTGGGATACGTGGCAGATCGCGCTTGAGGTTCGCTGCATACCTTTGGCGATAGTCAGGATGATGCAAAAGCCCGTATGTATAGTGGAAGATGTCCCACTTGGTGAGCGTATCGTCTTGGTAGTGTGTTCGGAACTGTGCCAATGCCCAATCGGTGATGTTTTCGCGTCGGTTGGTGCCATCCTCGTCGTAGATGTAGAACGGAAAGCACTGAGTCTTTTCAAATGCCAAATCTATGCCAGGAATCATATTTGTTATGAGACAACCAAAACCTTTCCTGTCACCAATACCAGCAACACAAATTACCTGATTCTCCCTCTCGATTTTGGGTGTAGGGAAAATGGACGGAAATACGTATACAACATCATTCATTATTCTGTCAAAGTAGAGATTTGATTTTGTAAATGGATGATAGAGAGTTTCCCTCACTTTATCGTCAGTATATTTTGCAGTTGTTCCTCGTTTCAATTTTATCTTTAATTCTCGACTCCACTTAATCTTTGTATCATCAGACATTACAAAATCATCAAGGTTAGCATCCCGATCCGTCTGTTGTCCCCATCGCGCGACCTCCGTATTGTAATTTTCAATCATACCGCTCATATTTTCGGCAAGTGTGTTTCGGTTGAAGTTGTAAACCCAAGCATCGCGATTGGTTTTCACACCATTGCTATAGGTTTTGAAAATTACATCTATTGCCTTACCTTTTGCCGCCTTTGCTTTTTTGGTCCCCATCGGGATAAAGGTATCAAATTCGGAGTGAAGCCCCTCAGTAAGCCATATATGTCGATCATTTGGATGGATGGATTCCCACGCAACATCGCCTGCATGTTGACTTTTATTCAGAAAATCGAATTTCTGTTTCCTGTTCCACAACTCATCAGTATGATAGTAGAAGATATGAACAGATTTTGATGGATTTCTCTTTTTCTTTACAAACAGGTTAATGCTCACGCCGACCCTAATTCCGAACACATTCGCATCTGAAACCTTCAATCCCTTCCTTGCATTTCCACCTAAATCAAGAATATAGATCGCGGCGCAGTCTGCAGCAAGATGTTTCCGCATACCGTCAAATGCCAAACCATCAAGAAAACTGTTGTTCGTTACGAAGGCGACAACACCTTCGTCACCAACTCTATCTAAAGCCCACCGAATCGCTTTGACGTAAGGATCTGAGAGTGCGTTCTTATTCGTCGCCTTAGAGTCTTGCGAATACGTTTCCTGGACCCGTGCGTCCATCGTCTGATACTTTCGATTTTTGTTGTTATCGTTCTCGTTGACTTGCCCTGCGTTGTAGGGTGGGTTACCGATGACGACGAACATATCCGTCTCTTTCTGCTTTTCGACGCGTGCCGTGTTCCCAGGTGTGAGAAGCTGCATCTGTTGATCCTCTATCATCTCAAACGTATCCACGAGACAGATACCCTCATAGGGTAGATACCGGTGCGTTGCCGTGTAGAACTCTTGCTCGATGTTCATACTGGCGATATAGTAGGGCAGGAGCATCACCTCATTACACTGGAGTTCCGGCGGATCGGCGGTATATTTTCGCTCCAGTGAAATCGGATCAAGCGCCTGCATAATGCGGACAATGAAGTTGCCAGTACCGACAAACGGGTCGATGATATGCACACCACTATCCGAAAGTGAACGATCAAACTCGGTCTGTAAGATATGCGCGACACTTTTCATCATGAAATCGACGATCGGCTGTGGTGTATAGACAATGCCGTGCGTATCAGCAACCTTGACGGAGAACCCTTGAAAGAACTGCTCGTAGACGGTGTTAAGAAAACCCTGTTTCTGTGAGAAATCGGTAATCGTACCGGCAGTCTGCTCGATCGCAGCGTAGAACGGCTCCAAAGGACGAAGAAATTCGGAACGATTCAGTGTCCGTTCAGTCAGCACGTCAATCACAGTCTCAATTTCACGAGCAATAATATTCCGACGTGTAAAGTCGGGGTTATCAAAGACCGTGCGGAAGATGCGTTCTGTCAACAGATGCTGGATGAGCATCTCTTCTACAGCGGCGACGGAGAGGTTCGGGTTAATCGAGGCTTGACACTGCTGATGAAAACTGGCGAATGCTTCCTGAAAATGTGGATTGTTTTGGCGTTCCGTCTCGATTAACGCCGCCAATTTGTCACCGAGTTCCGGGACCGTGTCTTTGAATTCAGAGACCGCGGTATGCCATGCTGAGATGTTCTCCTCTTGATATGCGAAGAAAGTCTGGAGCACTTGGATGAGGTTTCTCGGTTCGGTGATGTCAAGGTCAAGTTGGAGTCGTCCGTGTTGATAGAGGAGCGCGTGCGTCGGAGATTGGATGACGATATTTTTCGAGGGGTAACCCGCCGCAAATTTCTTATCTGCTTCAGTGTGGAGGTCGTCCTGGGTATCTTTCGCTTCCCAGTAGCCGTGTGGTAAACCGTAAGTATCGACGACTTCACCATCGGGTCGGATACGTCTGTAACCCTCCTTACCGCCCTTATCAGGGGGGAGAATGTGGCTTTTTTCACAGAGAAGGGTGAGGTTGGAGCGGTGGCAGTAGTGCTGGAGGAGATTTTGGAATGCGGCGCGGACGGTGCCCTCATTTTCTACGCCGTGCTGTGCATATTTTTCGAGCTCAGCATAGTAGTCCTTGATGGACTTATGTGTCGGTTTGATAGTAAAATCTGGCATGCCCTTTCCCTATATGTTGTAGATAAACGAAACAAGGTCAAATTATACATAGATGAGGGCGGAATTTCAAGGAAAATTTTGTTATATAGCCGAACCCGGTAGGAGCGAGCTGTGCTCGCGACCCACTGTGATTGCTAATTGCTGAAAACTCAATACCTCTGAACCCTTCCCAAGACATATTGACAATTAACCGTTCACACCTTATAATACGCATTAAATCAACACGGAGAAGACAAAAATGAAATTTAACATCACAGATTCAGAATTCACCGGTCTATTCGCTTTTCTGGCAGCATGGGGTCAAGCGATCGGAGTTTGGGCAGTAGGCGTTGCCATCTTAACAGTTCTGGTACAAGTCGTCTTTGCCATAGCCGTCTACCGAGACGCAACCGAGTTAGATCGCACACGAAATTTGATTATAGCCGGTCCAGCAATATGGGGTATAGCAACCCTCATTGGCGGTGTAATCACAGCGGCTATCTATTGGGCGATGCATCACTCACGCCTAAACCCAGATATCCCAATCGCCGCTACAGAAACAACAGAAACCGAAGAAACATAAGCATTAGCAAGGCTATCACTACTACTTTAACGTAAGTTTGATAAAAGCATATCGCAAGCACCACATGGATCAATCCGAGCAACAGAAATACCCACAAGAATACTTAGAAAAATGTCGGCACCCTGAAATCCAAGCACTCCGTCCCGAAACAGCAGATACCGAAGACGTATGGATACCGACATCCGAACAGCTACAACAACTCCTAACACAGAAACTCCCCTACCCAGATCGGTCAGTTTTCCAACGCACCGCAGACGGTTGGGAATACCAAACCTATTTTCGGGAGTGGGCTGCCGATTACGGCACTTATATTGATACACACAGACAATTCCTTGGAACCGATGCCGAGAGTGTGCTTTTGCAGGTATTACTGGCACTGCTCGGTATCAGCGAACGATGGATGGTTT
>JAGFCB010000182.1 GCA_022394775.1 Candidatus Poribacteria bacterium | reverse complement strand
CCGGTGGAGAGGATTTCTACGCCGCGCTGTGCGAGGACGTTGGCTATATCTAAAAGATCGGTTTTGTCGTAAACACTGATGAGTGCGCGTTCTATTTTTTCCATATTTTTCCTATGCTGTTGAATAAGTCTTACCACCTGCTTCAATGTCCGCCACACTTTGCTCAAGCCTCTCAAGAACCTCCGGCCGCATTTCCAATCCCTCATCGGGATCATAATGATAGTCTTCCAATGCAAATTCCAAGAGTTCGTAGGCGACGAAAAATTCTCTGAACACAACATCTAATTCCGGGAGTGGTGCCTTCCGCTCCAACAACACAAGGAAACGTTCACGTACAGAGAAAAGTTCTAAGTTGACGAGCATCCATAACAACTGCCGATATGCGTCTGGTGGTAGTTCCGAAATTTTCTTCTCCGGCATCGGATCGCTGTACATGTAAGCACCGGCGCGTCTGGACATCCGCTCTTCCAGGGTCGTCTTTCGGTTGGCGAGGATGTATTCGCGATGCCGCTTGAGTTCCTTGGCGACTCGTGTGTGCGGTGCCAACCCTTCAACGGGGTCTTCCTCATAAGTATCGAGAAAGCACGCGAGACTTTCATAACCACAATAAAATTCACGGAACTCCGTTTCAAGTTTTTGTTCGTTCTCAGCGGATGGAGCTTCGTTGAGCAACGCTTTGAGCCGATCGCGCGCCGCGAAAATCTGATTGTTCACGAGCATATTTAGCAGCTCAAGGGCTTCAATAGGATCCATCTCCATAATATTTTTCATCTTTTACTCCTTTAGACTATATACCGTGGGAACCCGAATCCGTCGTTTGCGACGTGGCTTCGTGCTGGGATCTGTGCGCGGTTCGGTATAATCAGATCCATCTCTGATGTGTTTTCAATGACGGTTCCATCACCAATGCGTACTTCGTCTCCGATATAGATTCGCCCCGGATGATCTGACGCACCACGAATGGTTCCGATAACAACCGAGGAGCCGATACGGCATCGCTGTGCGATTTCGACGAACCCATAGATCTCGGTGTTCGTGCCTATCGTGCAATAATCAGAAATCTGGACGGGGCCGAGCAGGCTGGTATCGGTACCGGTCTCAACAAAGTCGCCGATAACAGGGTGTCGTTGCTTGACCTTGACGCTTAATCCACCGAATGTGCTCGGATAGATGACGCATCCGGAACCGATAATGCCGGTTTGACCGGTGGTTACACCGCGATGCGGGTGTTCAAGGAAATTGGCATCGCCGATCTGTGTTTCGGGATGTAAATCGGCTTGATAGTAGCGTCCAGCGAGTTCGGCGATGGCGCGCGGTAGTAAAGGGACAGGCACTCGCTGGAGGTCTGGGCTCTCTTCCGGGGCTTCGCTGCGTGTGAGTGCGTGCGCGACATCGTGGTAAAAGAGCACACGCCATCCGGGGTATGTGCTTCCGACTAACTGGAGTTGGTAGTCTAAAACGGAGGCGAGATTCAGTGTGCCCAGAAAGTCCTGGTAGGGCTCAAAGGTGCGTTCCTGGATTGCGGTGTCAATTTGGGATCGAAAGTCAATGGCTGCGAGTTTTTCGCGTGAGATACCGGTCTGAAGTAGGTAGGCATCCCAGACAGCCGGATCTTTGAGCGAGGCGAACCGATTCCAGAGTGCTCGACTTTTAAACCGTGGGAGTTCCCAGAGCAGTGAAAAAACGGTTTTGAGCGAAGTGTCGAGTGGGGTTTCGTCTCCGACGGCTAAAAAGGATTGTGCGACCATGGCATATAACTGGTCGGCTACCTCTTCGATTGCTTCGGTGAGTTCGCGTTTCTGGTGCTCGAGATGTGGTGCGTTATGCGAGCCTGGCGCGACACATTCTAATAGGTTGCCGAGTACTGTTTCAAGGATGTCGCGGTTTACGAACCCGCGCCCGGAACGTTGTGCTAACCCCTCACGGCTCATACTGTCGATCCGTAAAAAATCGAGCTCCGATTTGCTGTAGATGGGGCGGAGACGTTCTAATGTTTGGTTCAATAACGGCTTTTTTTCCTGTTCATACGTGACATCAAAAAGTGTCGTCCCATACATATTTTTAACTTTCCTTGCGGTTCGACTTTTTATATTTCCTTGCGGTTCGGTTAGGTGGGTTTGACCCTCAAAGTCTCATGCCGTAGATCCGTCCGCCATTACATTATGGACTACGTTTTTGGTTTTTTCATCAGAAAACCGATTTCGACATCGGAAAAATCGGAGCAGAGATCTAATATTTAAAACTACGAAAGACTTCCTGTGCAGCGGTAACGCCCGCGCCGATCGGGATGTCGTATCCGATTTCTACTAAACCCCGCTCGAACGCGGCAATGGCGACAATAACGTCGTTCTCATTCACCCAACCGAGGTGCGCAATTCGGACGATCTTTCCACTTAACTGGCTCTGACCGCCCGCATAAGTGATACCGTATTTGTCGAGCATTAGATTGATGAACGCTTTGCCATCGACTTCTTCGGGCAAGCGAATTGAGGTTACAGTATTCGCTGGGGATGCAGCAAAAACGGAAAGCCCTAACGCTTTAACAGCACTACGGGTGGCGGCGGCTAAACGACTGTGCCGCGCTATGGTGTTGTGGATACCCTCTTCATAGATGCGGTTGAGTGCACATTGCAGTGCTGTCAGCAGTGTCACTGCGGGTGTATAAGGGACAGAACCTTCTAAGCCACTCGTGTATGCCTTACGGAAGTCAAAGTAATATTTCGGAAGGTCAGAACATTCGACTGCGTCCCACGCACGCTGGTTAAGTGCCACAACAGCGAGACCGGGAGGTGTCATCAACCCTTTTTGGGCACAGGAGACAATGACATCAACACCCCAATTGTCCATCTGTAAATCGTCGGCACCAAGCCCGCTAACAGCGTCAACAATCAAGAGCGTTGGACGCGTTCGGGTCAGACGTGCTAACGCTTCAATGTCGTGTAGGACGCCGGTTGAGGTTTCACAGAGCGTTGCGAAAACGGCTTTTATATCAGGGTTTTCAGTTAAAAGCGTTTCCACGGTCTGGGGTTCAACAGCGTTGCCCCACGTTACGTCGATCGGTATAATTTGGATACCGAAGGCGGTGCAGATGTCCGCCCAGCGTTCGCCAAATTTCCCGCTCCGGATCACAATCACTTTGTCTCCACGAGAAAGTAAGTTCGCGACTGCGCCTTCCATACCACCGGTTCCGGATGATGTTAAGAAAAGTACATCGTTCTCGGTTTGAAAAACGTGTTTGAGTTTTGTGAGAACGTCTTTAATTAATGTAACAGTATCTTCGCTGCGGTGGTAGTCTATTGGCTGCGCCATCGCTAACAGTGCTTCGGATGGGATCGGTGTCGGACCGGGCGTAAAAAGCCATTTCTTTTTCATATTTTTTAAGGTTATAGGTTATAAGTTAAGAGGTTATAAGTTAAAGAGTTTTTGATTGCGTTACGTGCCCTCTTAACCAACAACTTATAACCAACAACTTATAACTATTAAATTAAGCGGTGTTAACAGCTATGACTGTTTTGCCTTCAACGTTAACAACAACCCATTCTTGGTCAAGGAGTTCACACAATTCTATAATAGAGGCGCGTTGTGCTGCGCTATCCATAGGGACTTCGATGGTAAGTGTCGCGAATTCTTCACGCTGCATCGCTCCCTCTTTGTCGAATTTCATGGGTGTAATCTGAATTTTTCTTAATCTTGCATCCATAATTTTTCCTTTCTTGTTTTTGAAGAGACGGGCAATCAATTGCCCTACTACAAACGAGCCTCTACTTTCAAAAGACGGGCAATCAATTGCCCTACTACAAACAATTCTCTGGGAACGGATAAGTGTATCAGTAATTCCAAAATCTATTATAATTACCCGAGTTGCTACTAATGGGTTTCGCCTGTTTGAAGAACCCTTTTCAGCACCTTTCTTCACCCCAGAGGGTGGTATATCTATAGAAAATCGTGTGTTCAATCTCTCGCACTCCAGCGGAGTGCTATGTGGATAAAAAGGTAGCAACTTGTGTTATAATTATACGTCATTTATGAACGACGCGATATCAATACATTCGCCATTACGGCGGGCGGATTCCCAGCCAGCCAAAACGGGTGCTAAAGAGAAGAGCCCGTCGTGGTAATCACTGCGTAATATACTTGCATCGGCTGTCTGCACAGCGCGGATAAAGGTTTTATCCTGTTCTAACCACGGATCAAACGCATCTGCATGATAAAGGACCTCGCCGTTGACCTCAATCCTATCGTATTGGTAAATTTCGAGGCATCCGCCCTCATAGAAGACCGTAAACCACGGTTCGTTTCTCGGACTGGGACCCGATGAGACGAAGCAGAGTGTCATCGTAGCACCGTTGTCAAAACAGTAATTGAAACTGGACGACAAAGCGGTTGCGTAGGCAGGTCTTTCACAATAGAAGGCTTGTGCGTATGTAACATTTAAGCCCGTCATAAACCGGCTATAATCCGTTGCGTGGACACCCCAATCGAGGGCGCGCCCCCCGGATTTGTCCATCTCTGCCCACCAGGTTTGCGTACCCGCATCCGTGGCAGGCGGCAATCCCCCGAAACTCTGGAAACGGATATGCACGATCTGCTTATCCGCCAAGAATCGGCGTGCCTCTTGAAAGAGCGGGCGATACCGTTCACGAAATCCAACAGTGCTGATAACGCCTGCCTGCTGGACAGCGTCGTCTATTCGGCGTGCAACCTGCATAGTGATCGCTTGCGGTTTCTCACTGAAAAGATGGATCCCCTTTTCCACTGCGGTCACTTCAACATCGCTCCGTACGTACGCCGGCACGATAGAGTATAACACGTCAATGGCTTCAGCGTCAAGCATTTTGTATGCGCCATCATCTTCGGTGTGATAGACGTGTGGCACCTTGAAATCGTCCGCGATTTCTTGTGCTGCCTGTAAATTGCTATCACAGACAGCGACTATATCGACTGCCTCTGTCTGTAACAGGTTTGGAATGCGCGTCCGTTTCGCAAAATTGCCGCAGCCGTAGACAGCGACCCGGAGGCGTTGATCTGTTGACACGTTAACTATTCTCCAATTTTTTATTTTTTTGGTGTTTATCTACTTCCCTAACTGTCGCCGAAACGGGATGCGACCAGCACTAAGTCTTGGATGTTCACCACACCATCACCATTCACATCCGCAGGGCTCAGTCCAGCCTCCCCGAGATGCGATGCGACCAGCACTAAGTCTTGGATGTTCACCACACCATCACCGTTCACATCCACTATTATCTTCGGTTCAATAGGCGTAAATTCCCACAAGAGAATGGTGCCATCTTCACCTCCGCTTGCAAGTGTGCCACCATCGCGAGAGAGTGCGAGCGTATTAACACCAGCAGTATGCCCTCCGAGAGTAGTTTGAAGCTGACCTGTCTGTGTATCCCACAACCGAATTGTATCATCCCAACTTCCACTGGCAAGCGTCTTCCCATCAGGGAAGAACACAACAGATTTGACGCGAGACGTATGTCCCATGAGCGTAACGTAGGATTGTTCTGCCTGTATATCCCACAATCGAACTGTGTTATCCCAACTGCCGCTGGCAAGCGTACCACCATCTGAACTAAACGCCACAGCATCAACAAGACGTGTGTGTTCTTCCAAAGATGCCAAGTGTTCGCCTCTCTCTACATCCCATAAGTGAATTGCATTGCCCCCTCCACTGGCAAGGGTACGACTATCTGGACTGAATGCGACAGTGGAGACATTGGCACCAGCTCTGAGCGTTTCTTTGTGTTCGCCTGTATCAGCGTCCCATAATCGAGCCGTGGTGTCCCAACTTCCACTGGCAAGGGTACTACCGTCTGGACTAAACATGATGGACTCCACACCATATTTATGGCTTGTGATAGGCACTTTAGGTTGCCCAGTGTGTACATCCCATAACCGAATTGCGTTATCCCCCCACCCACCGCCACTGGCGAGTGTCGCGCCATCTGGACTAAATGCAACGCAAAAGACACGTCCACCGTGCCCTTTAAGTGTACCTTGGAGGTGCCCTGTGTCGGCGGCCCACAAATGAATTGCCTTACCATCGTCTACACTCGCGAAAATTTGCCCATCAGGCGCGAAGGCAATCTCATTAACTGGGAAAGTATGACCCGTGAGAGTAGACTCATGCTCGAAAGTGATATAATCCCACAATTGAATTATTTGGTCATCACCGGCACTCGCAAACGTTCCGCTATCTGGGCGGAATGCAATAGATGCATCCCAACCGGTATGTCCGGTAAGGGTTATTTTTAAAGTTTCAGTAGTAGGCTCCCACAAACGAATGGTTTCGTCGCCACCTATACTCACAAGTGTTTGACCATCTGGAGAAAACGCAACGGAAGAGACCCCTTTCTTATGCCCGCGGAGGGTTGCCTCGTGTTCTCCGGTGTGTGAATTCCACAATCGAATCGTGTTATCTGCGCTTCCACTCGCAAGCCTCTGTCCATCTGGACTGAACACAACGGAAGAGACGGAATATTCGTGTCCGCTGAGGGTGGTGACAGTCAGGCGGAAATTATCGTTGGCATTCCACAAGCGAATTGTGTTGTCCTTGTGCCCCCCACCGCTGGCAAGCATCAGACCGTCTGGACTGAATGCGACAGAAGTGACGGCTCCCGTATGTCCGCTTAAAGTCGTTATGTAGTTGCCTGTAGTTGCACCCCACAATCGTAACGTTTTATCCGAACTGCCACTCACAAGCAAATCGACTTGCCACAAAGGTGAAAACGCGAGGGAAGTAATACCGCGATTGTGCCCTCTCGGAGACGCTTTCTGTTCGCCGGTACGCGGGTTCCACAACCGGATCGTTCCGTCGGTACTGCCAGCAGCAAGTCTATTTCCATTGGGGGAAAATGCGATGACTGAGATCTGCGCTGTATCCCCGACGAGCAAGTTAATTTCTTCATAGGTGTCCGCATCGTAAAGCCAGACCCCAATAGAACTGGGAACCGCCAGCAGACTACCATCTGGAGAATACTGGATGTTTCCGGTGATTGTACCTTTACCGAGGCGTGCTTTGGCCCCTTCGGGTAAATTCCATTGGGTATAATCTTGTGCAGAGACATTCGCGTGCCATAACATTGAAACAAAAAGTATCGTCAAAATTAGAAAACGTATCAGTTTCATCATCGTATCTCCTTTAAGACTTACGCAATTTTTCTACGAATCCGTGTATATTACGCGCCGCTGGCGGGGTTTGAAACCCTGCAAGGGGCCGCGTAAGTCCTATATATTTTATCCACGCCACGGCGGAATGTCCCATGTGTTAAACCATTCCCATTTCCAGATGACCTGTTTCTCTGGCATTTTTACTTCATACACTATACCCGCAGTGAACGGGAGGAGACGTGTTCTGTCTCCGACGATTTCGCGCATCGACTCAATAAACGCCATTTCATCGGTAACGTTTGGGGGCCAATGCCCTGCGGGTATCGGATCGGATTTTCGATCGGTTCGATAATGCGTCGGTATCAGGAATCGGGGTTGGATGCGTTCTATCAATTCAACCAGCCGCGGTGCGAGTCCGGGACCGAGTCCCAGTTTCATGTGAATTAAAAAATCCACGTTGCCTCGGAGGTTTGCCAACCCTGGATAGGGTTCGTGGAGGTCGCCCGTGTGAAAAATTGAGACATTCTTTTTTTTGTGTGTTATAAGATAACCGTTTGTCGGTAAATCTGGGGTCTGGTTTTCGCCGCTTTCAACTGTCTCGACCTGAATATCGCCAAGATCGAGCGTGTCGGAACCTTGAAACGCGCGCGATGTCCCCTGTTTTTCGTTGAGGTGCTTGGGGTAGAGCACCTGCACTTTATCGGCGCGGACATGTTTGGTGATTGGGAGGTCGCGTTCAAATGCGGCATCGCCATATTTCTCAGCGATCGGTTGTGCGGGTGTCATGCATCCGGGGTTGACGAACAATTTTTTAAAGCGTTCGCCGCGACATAATTTTTGCAAGGTTGCAGGATGGCAGTGATCAAAATGTTCGTGGGAGATAAAGATATAGTCGTATATCGGTTCGGCATCCGCTAAGTTCTGATTGAAAAGGTATGGATCAAAGGCGATATTGATGTCACCGAAATGGGCATCAAACGCGCCGCATCCCCACCATCTGAGAAATATATTTTCCATAAGGTTTCCGCGTAGGATCCGGTTCGGTTTGGAGAACTGCGTTCACTTATAGTTTGTATCAAATGACCTCATGAGTTAAACTCATAGTATGCGTTACCCTAACAGATAGATATATTTGCATCCCCAACATGCTCTTCATGGAGGTCACTATAAAACGCGAGAAAGATACCGCCGTTAGATGTGTTTACATAGCACTCCGCTGGAGTGCGGTCGCTTCAACCCGCTTTTCTATAGATATATTGCTCCGCTGGAGCAAAGAGACTTCTTGGCACCCAACGGCGTGGTGTATTTTTTGTAGGAGCGAGCTATGCTGGCGAGTATTTTCGGGTATAAATCAGGGATCGCGAGTAAAACTCGCTCCTACAAGGAGGGTGGGAAGCTAATAAACATCAGCGTTTCAACCATCCTATGGTCATTTGATACTATTTCATTAGCCACATCTTCCGAATACTCTGCGTATCACCTGCCTTGAACTCGTAGAAATAGATGCCACTGGCGACGGTTTCCCCATCTTGGTTTTTGCCGTCCCAATAGAGTGTTTTTTCGCCGTGCGCTTGATGCCCGAGATTGAAGTCGCGAATCAGTTCACCTGTTTGGGCATAGATTGAGATCTGGACATCAGTAGGTTCGGACAGCTGATACGGAATCCAAGTTTCGGGATTGAACGGATTCGGGTAGTTTTGGAAGACTTCGGCAGCTTTCGCCTTGCCCCATGTCGTGCTGAGTTTTCCTGTCGGCTCAACCGATGTCACCACATTGTCCGCTTCCGTAAAAATGTACACATCCCCACCAAAACCGAACGGATAGGTTTCGACGAGCCCGGAGGGCCACGCCAAGGTGATAGAACTCGCTTGATAACCAGCACCGAGACCGAATTCGAGTTCTAAACTGTCGCTGCCCAAGAAACCTGTGCCACAGATTAACTCTTGCGTCTGAACGTGGTTCCCGACTTTCACTGTTACCCGTGTACCAATGCCGTCGCGGTTGCTTTCTGTACCGATCAACCTAATTTTGATGCGTCGATGCTTAGGGTTGACGCGCCGAGTGTGAGGCTCCAGATCGTTTTGAAGAAGGGTATTCCCGGTGTTGCTGACGACATAGAAATCGACATCACCGTCGTTATCAAAATCTCCGGTAGTTGCACCCCGTGCGACGGCATCAACAGCGACATTGAGTGCATCAGCACGGTCAACAAATCGTCCGTTTTGATTGTGATAGAGCCGGTTGCGATTGGTTTTCTGTGAGCCATCGACATCGCCGTTGACGACGTAAAGATCGCGATAGCCGTCGTTGTCATAATCAACAAAACTGGCGTACCAGCCAACCCCTTCGTTAGCGACACCAACGGCTTCAGCGACGTTCGTGAACGTACCGTCACCGTTATTCCGCCAGAGGAGATCCGCGTCGTAGTTGGTAATGAAAAAGTCGAGATCCGCGTCATTATCATAATCGCCGACGCAGAGTCCCATGGCGCCAGTCGGTTTCCCGTTGACTTCGGTTACGATGCCGGATTGCTCTGAAACATCTGCGAAGGTACCGTCGCCACGGTTGCGATAGAGTTTATCGGGTCCGTGGTCATTTGCGACGAACAGGTCAGCCCAAGTATCGCCGTCGTAGTCGAAGAAGATCGCGCCCCAAGCGATGCCGTCATCGTTAACGCCAGCGATGCCTGCGACTTCTTCAAAGGTGCCGTCGCCCTGATTTCGGTAGAGGACGTTGGTTTTTGGCGGGGGAATCGGGTTCAGGAGGGATGGTGCTTTTCCCCAATTGGCGATGTAGATGTCCAACCACCCATCATGGTCATAATCAGCAATAACAGGACCGGTGCCGTGTTTTTCATCGGCGACGCCAGCGTGCTCGCTTACATCCGTGAAGGTACCATCTCCGTTGTTCTCGAAGAGGAAGTTCGGACCGGCACACGTTACATAGAGGTCTCGCCATCCGTCGTTATTGTAGTCAAACCAGACGCATCCGCGCCCGTTGGGCGTGTTTGCGATGCCAGCTTTCGCGGCGATGTCTGTGAAGGTACCATCGTGATTGTTGTGATAAAACGCGTTGGGTAAACCGCCATCCCCAACGACGAAGATGTCGAGCCAGCAGCCATCATTATCGTAATCGACAGCAGCGGTACCGGGACCCCACCAGGCCCCGGATTCCACATCAGCCGGTGTTTCACGCTGATAGACGTTTGCGGTTCGACTGACATCCTTGAAGGTAGATGC
>JAGFCB010000028.1 GCA_022394775.1 Candidatus Poribacteria bacterium | reverse complement strand
ATCGCTTTGTCGTAAAATGAGACCGGAACGTTCTCAAGTGCCGCTAACCGTAGCCCAGCGTTTTCTATTTCTGTCCGGAGTTGAAGGATGTCCATAAATTCCCAGCGTTCTGTGCCGGGAAGTTGTGGCGTGTTCAGCAATACATCCTCGACCCCAAGTTGCTTGATGAATTTCAACCGCTCTTCGCTGAGTTCACTGAATTGACCTAAACCGAGACGCATCTTCCGAGCCATGATTTTCTCCTTTGCGAGTTCAGAACTGTTTATCGCTATCCAGTAAGATAGTGACGGGACCGTCATTAACGAGCTGCACATCCATCATCGCCTGAAAAGTGCCACCTTGTGTCGGGATATTCTGTTGTTTTAGGAAGGTGATGAATTCCTCATAAAGCGCGTTCGCTGCTTCTGGACGAGCGGCATCAATAAAACTCGGTCGTCGCCCTTTTCGGCAATCGCCGTAGAGCGTGAATTGCGAGACAACGAGGGCGGCACCGCCTGTGTCGAGAAGTGAACGATTCATTTTCCCGTCTTCATCTTCAAAGATACGCAAGTTAGCGATTTTGTTGGCGATATATTCGAGTTGTGTTGCAGTATCGTCATGCGCAACGCCGAGGAAGATGAGTACGCCTGCCCCAATCTCGGAAACGAGTTCACCCTCTACTGTAACACTGGCAGATTTAACACGCTGAACGACTGCTCGCATTTTTTTAATTTTCCTTGCGGGTAAATAACGGGGTTTAAGGCACTGACGTTTTCCGTGTTCGAGCCGTCCTCCACTACGTTACGGACTACTGATTAGTTGATAGCGGACGGGGATGGACTCTGATTGTGGAATACTGCTCGCATTTTTTTAATTTTCCTTGCGGGTAAATAACGGGGTTTAAGGCATCGACGTTTTCTGTTTTCTCGCTAAAACAGTAGATTCTCACCACCGAGTGTCTGCGCTTTCTCGCCGCCGAAGGTTAGGTTGAACTGGAATCCGGGCTGGCTGTTAAATCCGAGTTGGAACGCCAGCGTATCCGAAACTTCATAACGGAAAGCGAACCCGATGAAATTCGTTACGTTTATGCCTGCATACGGCAGTTCACGCGAGAAGTCAGCCACTAACCACATGTTATCTGCCATCGCAACTTCACCGCCCACCTGCCAATTGAGTGTAAAAAAGTCTGTCGTTTTAAGTAGCTTCGATGTTAAGAAGACACCAACACCCGCATGGACTTTGAAAAGGCTACCAAATCTTTGCGTCCCAACCATATAGGTATTGATCCCCATAAACGGAAACCCATCGGCAGGACTATAGTCAAGGAATTCATTGTCGGAGTTGAGCCGATCATCCGCTGTGAAACCGAACTGTGCATCGCCACCGATAGAAATGCTCGGAAAGTTATCACCCCGATCAGGTTTGATGTTATATTTCAGTCCGATAACGCCATCAAACAGGGGTTGGTCATAAACACGGCGAGCGGTTGCTGTCGGATCAACATCAGTATCTTCAGCAACATTATAGAAATCGTGAACAATTTTTCGGACACCACCAGTTGAAAACGTGCCGCCCAGCACAAGGTCGAGTTCGTCGCTTAAACCGTAATTGAATCTAACGGGTATCAGAAAAGTCTCGATTTGGAGCGATACGCGATGAAGTTCCTCAAACCCGCCGATATCCACCCTTTGCCGATGATCCGGTAGCAGATCAACTTTTGAGTATTGAAGGAGCCCAAACGAAGTGCTGGAACCGCCCTTACCGACGGGTTCTGCAGTCTGGATTGTACTGAGATGTGAAACGGCTGGCAATTGCGCTGCGAGCGGCAGTGTAAAACCACTAAGAAGTAAAGCAGAAATAAGAAAAATAAAATATTGTGTTCTGAATTGTCTGTTTTTAGCGAGCATAGAGTTATCCTTTAGGTGTAGAGACTTGTTTTAGGGTTTTGCTTCTACCATCGCGCTTTCGTCTCGCTGTCCATCAGGTCCGGGGGTATCATCAAAGGCAGTTATGAAGTACTGTTTGAAGCGCAGATCTTGTCCAATAAGAATCGGGTCTTCACCTGGAATTGTCCAAGTGCGATCCTTTTTTCCGGGTGCGGGCCGAAGGAGTAAATTTCCAGCTGCGTCTTTGGTATAGAGTTGATACCCAGCGAGATCTGGCTCCATATTGGGTGTCCATGAAATGACAGCGTCGTATTTTGTGTTGAACAGGGACCGCGGCAGGTAAAGGACCCGGACATTTTTTGGCGGCGCGGGCGGCAGATTCGGTGCAGATGCGGTGATTGTAGTGATCGCCTCCGCGCCAAACTCATCAACGCCAGCGATCCGATAGACTTTCCGAATACCATCGACTTGGAAGTCATGGTCAAAATAGAAGAGTTTATCCCGCTTCGGTTCAGCGATCAGTTTAAATCGGAGCGGTTTGTCATCCTGGGTATCAAGTGCGGCATAGACGCGGAAAACAGAGAAATCGAGCGGAAATTCATAACCGTCCCAAAAGAGTTTAACAGTGAGATCCGTCGGATCACCGAGCGTTACGGTCGGTGCTGGTGGTGGAACACTTGGCGTGGCGGCTGCCGTTTTCCAGAAACGGCGCGGCTCTTCATTTTCAGTTGGCGGGTCGGTCGGATCAGGCGTTTCAACGTCATTGACATCAATGTATGTGATGCGATACTCATAAGCGATGAGCCGTCCATCCGCACCGCGCCGGTCGTTTTCGAGATTTTGGGTGTCAATAAATTCGTTCGCTGGTGCGTCAACAGATCCAACTAACGCAAACGCCGTATCTGTTCCGCCTGTAGAGCGTCTGTAGATACGGTATGCTTTAATACCCTCCTGACCTATATCGTTCCACGTGACCCGTACCTGTCTATCCCCAGCGAAGAGCATAAGACCATCCGGTGCACCAGAGGTGCGCAGATTTTCTGGGTCAAGTGGATTCGCAAAATCCTCGCTACTTGTGCAGGCATACAAAAGCACGAAAACAGAAAACATAAGAAAACTTAGTCCACCAACCTTACGGTTGAATAACGTGTGGAATAAACGCATAATTTTGCCCCTTAAAAAACGTGTCGAAGCGTTAGACTTGCACGCTGACCTTGGAAATCATAGTGTGGCAGCAACTGGAACGAAGCGTGTCCGGATAATAGCCCTGTGTTTCCGAAGCCATAATTTGTGAAATTAATTTTTTTCGTACGCAGATTTGTTCTAACGGTTTGCAAGCGGATCC
The DNA here is from genome assembly GCA_022394775.1 of Candidatus Poribacteria bacterium. Classification (GTDB taxonomy): domain Bacteria; phylum Poribacteria; class WGA-4E; order WGA-4E; family WGA-3G; genus WGA-3G. Next base: position 1,189 of record JAGFCB010000028.1, on the reverse strand, counting down.
GGGAAGAGATAGCACTCTCCGCAAATTCCGATGGCTCCGACGGCGTGTCAAGTTGACTATAAAGTGAGAAAAGCACAGCAAGTCCGACACATCCAAGCCCGACACCCGACATAATAGTGCTGGCATCCCGCCTAACGAGAAAAGCGTCCTTGTGTGCTTCGATGTCCGCTTGGACTGCAGCATTGAGATATGCGTCGTAACGGTCTTGAGCGGCGGCGTTGAGAAGCGTGCCACCGACTTGGAGACTCATACCAGAGGCAAAGAGTGCTATTGACAGGACGCGAGACCGGCGCGCCGCATCCGCATGCTGAGCTGTTAGAACGAAAACGAGCATGCAACTACACGCGAAAACGATGAATTTTTGAATTGGATTATAACGCTTCATGTCAAGTCTGTTCCTTTTATGAGAAGATCTTTTTCTATAAAGTTTACCCCATTTTTTTCGGAAAGTCAACGCTTTTTGCAATGACCGTTGAATACGTGTAGCGATCAATTCTCGTTAATGAAAATAAACTTGTAGGCAATCTTTTCGTCTAAATAAATGTATAGGGTGGTTCGTAAACGCAAATAACCTGACACGTTAGAAACCATTTGATTTGACATTCAGCAAAATACAAAGTAAAATTAAAGAAAGAGGACTTACGCATTTTTCTATGATAACCTGCGTATTATGTGCAGGGTTTTTGCTGGGGTATTTCTGCAGGGTTTCAAACACCACCTGCAGGGAATGCGTAAGTCGTAAGAAAATCTTTTCGCATTAGCGTCAGCCTTAAGTCGCAAAGAGATATCTACGTGAGGTTCAGAAATGAAAATCCCTAATAATCGCGGAAGCGTCATTACAAAACTGGGAATCGGTTGTGTGGTATGCCTGCTTCTCAGTTTCGCTATACTGCTCTACGCACAAGAAAAAACAAAATCAAAGTTCATCGCCACAAAGCCGGAGATGGACACCCCGAAAACAAAAGAAATAAAAGAAGAAAATGCCGCTAAAATGCTGGCAATGGCTAAAGTGAAAGCGCAAGCCGCGCCACAACGTAATAGAGCTTGGGGACGACAAAACAGTGGCGGTGGCGTTGACTTCGGTGAAAATGAAGCGTTTTACAAAACCATCGTTGACCATAATCTCTTCCGTCCACTCGGATGGACACCCCCAAACAACGAACCCTCATATAGCTTGGTTGGCACTGCG
>JAGFCB010000112.1 GCA_022394775.1 Candidatus Poribacteria bacterium | reverse complement strand
GCTTCAATTGGTGTTCGACAGTGGACAGCGGGTCTCAATCGAAAGACGTGTGGCGACAAGTTGACAAGCCGGTCGTATTGGTAAAGGGATTTGTGGTTGATTGCTACACGAATTGCCATATCTGTTTTTTATATTTCCTTGCGGTTCAGTTAGCAGATTTCCGACCCTTTCTCCTTAACTGGTAGCTGACGACTGAGACTGTTCCTGTTCTTGTTCCTCAGTGGGTTCTCCGTTGACGGGTCGCAATGCGAAAAACGTCTTGTGAATATCGGCACCGACTAAATTGAGGTTGGTTTGAAATGCGTCAAGAAATTCGTGTAAACCACTGGCGAGAATTTGTTTGACTTGGGCATAGGCAAATTCGGAACGCAGCTGCCCGAGACGCTGCTCTGCTGGATTAGAGAAGGTTTCCAACGGGGTGCCGGATATAGCGTGGAGTGACTCCTCCGCCTTAGAGAGACAGTAGAGAACGGAGCGTGGAAACTCACGGTCTAAGAGCAAAAAAGCGACGACATCGTCTGGGGAGATGAGCCCGTACGTGCGGCGGTACATCTCAAAACCGCTGGCAGAATGTAACAGTGCGCCCCACTGAATGTCGTCAAAAGGTGTGTCCACATCCCAGATAGAGGGCAGGAGAATAAAATATTTAACATCAACGATTCTCGAGGTTTTGTCGGCACGCTCAATCAAACGTCCCAACTGGGAAAAGTGCCAGGCTTCACTATGCGACATAATGTTATCTGTAAGTCCCATGAAGAGGTGCGACGCGAGTTTGATCTCTGTAAAGAATTCATGGGGCTCTGCCATCGCCCACTTTTCGGAAGTGTTTGCGACCAGTAAGTAGGCATCGTTTAGCTGCTCCCACATCTCTGACGAGATATTTTCGCGTATGGATCGGGCGTTTTCTCGACCCGCCCGTAAGCAGGAGACAATTGAATTTGGGTTTTCAGTGTCAAACGCCAAAAATCGGATGACGGCTTCACGCGATGCTTCACCATAACGCTCAGCAAACACTTCATCATCGCCTGTGGTCGCAACGAGAGGTTCCCATTGTGCCTGCATGCCGACGGGTGCGTCAAGAATCAAACGTAGGTTGACATCGACGAAACGGGCGACATTCTCGGCACGTTCAATGTAGCGACTCATCCAGTAAATTGATTCAGCAACACGACTCAGCATATTTTAATTTTCCTTGCGGTCAGTTAGAGAGGGGAATAGTTATAAGTTATAAGTTAAGAAAAGACTTGATGAATAAGATTGACTCTTAACTTATAACCTCTTAACCTACCACTTATAACCTTACTATCCCGATAAAACCCATGTATCCTTGCTACCGCCACCTTGTGACGAGTTAACGATAAGCGAACCTTTTTTGAGTGCGACCCGCGTCAATCCACCCGGGAGGACGTAAATATCTTCACCGTAAAGGATAAACGGACGCAAGTCAACGTGCCGTCCTTCAAAATGGTCGTCAATCAGCACCGGCACGCGTGAAAGCGAGAGCGTTGGTTGTGCAATATAATTGCGCGGATTGTCTTTGATTCGGCGGGCAAATTCCTCGCGTTCTGCTTTTGTTGCGTGGGGTCCTATCAGCATTCCATAGCCACCAGATTGGTTGGCTTCTTTCACAACGAGTTCGTGAAGATGTTCCAGGACATATTTCTGATCACTATCTTTCCAACACATGTATGTCGGAACATTTGGAACGATAATGTCTTCGCCGAGATAATACTTGATGATTTCAGGGACGAAAGCACAAACGACTTTGTCGTCGGCGACACAGGTGCCGGGGGCATTAACCAAAGCGACGCGTCCGGCTTTGTAAACATCCATCAATCCGGGAACGCCCAGCATTGATTCCGGTTTAAATGCTTTCGGGTCAAGGAAATCGTCGTTAATGCGGCGGTAGATGACATCAACCTGCTCAAAGCCTTTTGTCGTTCGCATGTGCACAAACCCGTCCATTACGACGAGATCGCGCCCCTCCACCAATTCAACCCCCATCTGTTGTGCGAGAAAGGAGTGCTCAAAGTATGCGGAGTTATAAACGCCGGGTGTTAGTACAGCAACTTCAGGAGATAAGACTTTGTCGGTTACGAGGTATCGAAGCATATTTAGCAATTGACTCGGATAATCTTCGACGGGTTGAATTTGTGACATCCCAAAGAGTTGGGGAAAGGTGCGCTTCATTAACTGCCGATTTTCCACGACATAAGAGACACCAGACGGGCAACCGAGATTATCTTCCAATACATAAACCTGTCCATCGCTATCGCGCACTAAGTCTGTGCCAGTGATGTGGCACCAGATCCCGCGTGGCGGGTTTAAACCGATGCAGGGTTGTAGGTATCTTTCCGAGGAAAGCACGACCTCTGCTGGAACGACACCGTCTTTGAGGATTTTTTGGTCGTGATAAACGTCGTCAATGAATAGATTCAATGCATGAATGCGCTGTTTGAGTCCGCGTTCTATCCATTCCCATTCAGTGGCATCAATAATTCGTGGGATGAGATCGAACGGAAAAATCTTTTCGACCCCTTGCTCATCGGCGTAGACGTTGAACGTGATGCCCATTCGGAGCAAGGCGTATTCAGCGGCGATTTGGCGACGCGTGAGTTCCCCTTCAGGAAAGCCCGCAATCCGCTCTACCAACATCTGGGCAGCGGAACGGGCACTCCCATCTGGAGCAAACATCTCGTCATAAAACCCGTCGGTATTGTATCCATCAAATCGTGCCATTGTAATGCGCCTCCTTATTGTTACGCCGATGCCGCGGCGAAGATGTAAAAGGCTGAAGGACAGCGGTCCAAGAAAATAGCGTAAGTCTATACAAGGTTATGATGCCATACCTAAGATGTTAAGTCAAGGGAAATTAAGATACTGGCATTCAGTTTTAGATTATCAGCAGCTGTGAGTTTCTGAAGATTAAGGGTTTATAGTAGCGGTCATTATCTAAAACTAACGAAAAAAACTTGAAACCGCTTGCCTACTTATGCTAAATTAAAAAAATCTTACACACAATAAGGAGAACAACACACAATGCCAAAGTTTGGTGTAAATTTATTGCTCTGGGCAGATAAGTTCGATAGAGAAACTGCAGACCTGATTCCGAAAGTTGCTGAAATGGGTTTTGATGGTGTCGAAATCCCTATCTTTGACCCTGATACCGTGGACGTCCCGTACACGCAAGCCCTCCTCAAGGATAGCGGTTTAGAGACCATCGGGTGTAATATCATGGGTGGCGACAGGAATCCGATTGACGAGGACGCTGCTATTCGAGAAAACGCAAAAACCTATCTCAAACGCACCGTCGAAATTGTTGCTGAATTGGGTGCTGATACGCTTGTGGGTCCCATGTATAGTGCTGTGGGTAAACTCGTGGGACGCGCCAGAAATGAACAGGAATGGGATTGGTGCGTTGAAGGTATCCGAGAAGTCGCGGAATTCAGTGGAAAACACGGTGTCACCCTTGCGAGCGAACCACTCAACCGGTTTGAAACCTATTTCGTCAATATCGCCGAAGATGCTGTTAAACTTTGTCAAGCAGTGGATAACCCCTACTTCAAGGTGCATCTGGACACATTCCACATGAACATCGAAGAAAAGAATCAGGCGGATGCTATTATTGCGACGGGTGATTACTTGCATCATATGCACTGCTGTGAAAATGATCGTGGCACCCCCGGCACAGGACTGGTTGATTGGAACGGCGTTTTTGGTGCATTGGCACAGGTTAACTACGACAGATGGCTTGTGATCGAATCGTTCACGCCGGCTGTCAAGGAAATCGCCGCTGCGACATGCATCTGGCGCGACATTGCGCCGAGTGCCGAAAGCCTCGCGATAGATGGCCTCGCATTTCTGAAACAGAAAGCAGCCGAGTACCTGTAAGATAGTAAACCGTTCAAGAGGGAGGGTTGGAGATGCGTTGCATTAAATTGATTGGGCTGTTCTGCACAATATTCTTTGCTATCTTTGTAACAGTAACAGGCAGTGTTGTGGCACAGCAAACAACGACAGACGAAACAGAGACTAATACTCCGGAGGAATCACGGTTTCTCAGTAATATCCGGCAACTCACGTATGACGGGAAGCGCGCCGGGGAGGGTTATTTCTCTGAAGATGGTAACGCGCTCATCTTCCAAAGCGAACGTGAACCGGATAACCCATTCTATCAGATCTATCTGCTCGACCTGTTGACAGGTGATACGCATCGCGTCTCAACAGGGGTTGGGAAAACGACCTGTGCTTTCTTCCGTCCGGGTACGGATGAGGTGCTTTATGCTTCTACACACCACGACGCTTTCGCGCAGGCGAAACAGGAAGAGGAACTGAAATTCCGAGCATCCGGGCAAGAGCGTCGCTACAGTTGGGATTATGATGCGGCGATGGACATCTTCTCGGCAAATCGGGACGGCAACAACCTCAAGCAATTAACAGACGCGCCCGGTTACGACGCTGAAGCCTCATACTCGCCCGATGGCAAGCGCATCGTTTTCTGTTCACTTCGAGACGCATATCCTAAAAGCCAACTCTCTGCTAAGGACTTAAAGCAACTTGAAGTGGATCCCGCCTATTTCGGCGAAATTTATATCATGAATGCTGACGGGTCAGATCAGGTACGTTTGACAGATTCACCCGGGTACGACGGCGGTCCCTTCTTTACACCCGATGGACAACACATCGTCTGGCGGCACTTCACGCCTGACGGCAGCCAAGCGGACATCTACACGATGCAGGTAGATGGCTCAAATGTGCGACGCCTCACTGATTTTCAGAGCATGTCGTGGGCACCCTACTTCCATCCGAGTGGAGCTTATGCTATTTTCGCTTCCAACAAACTCGGATTTTCCAATTTTGAGTTATATCTCGTTGATGCGAGAGGGAGGCATCACCCCGTGCGTGTTACTACAACCGACGGATTTGATGGACTTCCTGTCTTTTCTCCTGATGGAAATCAGTTGTGCTGGACCTCAAATCGGAACAGTCAAGGGGTTTCGCAACTTTATATCGCGGAATGGAACCATCAAGCCGCGCTGGCAGCAGTGTTAGAGGCATTCCTAAGACCGAGCGTTAATACCCCTATCCTGCAGGACAGGAAAGCACCAGCACTTGCCATCCACCCAGGGCTAACAGGAATTGGCATCCAGCAGCATATAGAAATTCTCGCGTCTGACGAATTGGAAGGTAGGATGACCGGCTCCAAGGGGGCAGAATTGGCAGCTAAGCACATCGCAGCCCAATTTGCGCACCTTATTCTCAAACCTGTCGGCGATGCATCAAGTTACTTCCAAGAATTTGAATTCACCGCTGGAAGACGGATTATAGCGGCGGAGAACCGCTTTCATCTCACACGCCAGATGCACGGCACCGAGCAAGCGATGGAATTCAGTGTAGAGCGTGACTTTCAACCGCTCTCTTTCTCGCGGAACGGTGTCGTTGAGGGTGAAGTGGTTTTTGTCGGGTATGGGCTAACCGTCCCGGGCGAGTTAGGTGAAGGTTATAATGCTTACGCCGGCCTGGACGTGAAAGATAAAATCGTTGTAGCGCTTCGCTATGTGCCTGAAGGCGTTGAACCCGAACGCCGCCAGCAATTGAATCGGTACGCGGGATTACGTTATAAAGCAATGCAAGCGCGGGAGCAAGGTGCGAGTGCGTTTCTTGTCGTTGCTGGACCGAATTCACCGAACGCTGGCAAACTGATTCCGCTTGATTTCGATAGTAGTCTCGCGGATTCAGGGATTGTCGCAGCGTCAATAAGTGATACCCTGGCAAATGCACTCTTTGCGCTATCCGGTAAAAATCTGAAAGATGTTCAATCCGGCCTGGATGTGGAGAACCCACACTTTCTCGGACAGTTTCCGTTGCCCGGTGTCAAAGTTAAAATCGTAGTTTCGGTTGAGAAGGTTAAGAAAACCGATCAGAATGTGGTCGCGCTTCTCGCACCACCGGAATTAACAGACGATACTGAGTATGTTATTGTTGGTGCACACTACGACCATATCGGTCATGGTGAAATCGGTTCACTTGCCCGGAAAGGTGAAGAGGGACAGATTCACAACGGCGCGGATGATAATGCCTCCGGCACCGCTGTTGTATTGGAATTGGCTACCACGCTCAGTGAGGCATACCAGAAACAGCCCGAAAAGTTCCGCAGGGGGATCATCTTCGCGCTCTGGTCGGGTGAGGAACTCGGACTCATCGGCTCTACTCACTTTGTCAACCACCCTGTTGTCCCTTTAGAGAAGGTCGCGGCGTATGTCAACTTTGATATGGTCGGTCGGCTCCGAGAAAATAAACTCATCTTACAGGGAGTTGGCTCGTCGTCTGTATGGACGAAACTGATTGAAAAGCGGAACATCCCTATCGGCTTTAATCTGACATTGCAAGAAGATCCGTATCTGCCAACGGATGTGACCGCCTTTTATCCGAAGGAGATACCGGTACTCAGTTTCTTCACCGGCGGACACGAAGACTATAACCGACCCACAGACGACCCAGAGACGCTTAACTATACTGGCATAGAGCGGATCGCGCGCTTGGCACACGGCATCGCTTTAGACTTAATCAGTGCTGATGAACGTCCGGAGTACGTCCGAGTGGAACGGAGTCAATCAGAGGAAGGGAGTCGTGATACGCTCCGTGCGTATCTTGGGACGATTCCTGACTATACAACAGAAGGCACGGGAGTCAAACTTTCTGGTGTGCGTACAGGCGGTCCCGGCGATAAAGCCGGTTTAAAGGGTGGCGATATCATCGTCGAATTTGGTGGACAAAAGATTACCAATATCTACGACTATACTTATGCACTGGATGCTGTGAAGATTGGGGAGCCGGTTGAAGTTGTTGTTTTACGAGATGGAAAACAGGTAAAACTGACGGTTACGCCTGAAGCACGGAATTGATTTTCTACTGAAACCTATTTCATTTATTTTTGGAGAGACTTATGAACGTTAAAATTTTTAGATTAATGTTATGCATATTCCTTTCGCTCTCAGTCGCGCTATTATCTGGGTGTGAGCGGATGCGGGACCTGGGGATGACTGATGAAATGGTCACTCCCCCTGATGAACCGACCATGCCTACACTTAAAGTAGGTTTGATTCATCCTCAGCCAAATTACACCAGTTTTGGCAAAGGAGCTGAACTTGCTCTAGATGTAATCAACACGGCGGGTGGTGTCCTCGGCATGCCGGTGGAATTGGTCTATAAAGAGGAAGTCACAGCCACCATCGCTCAGGATGCCGCAGAATTGGCTAAATCGGAAGGTGTTGTTGCTATATTGGGTCCCCTGTTTTCGAGCCATGCTGTGAAGGTTGGACCGGTTATCAATATCCCCGTACTTTTGGGTGCGACAAGGGCAGAGGTCACGGCAGACGCGACTGATCCAAACGATTTTATGTTTCTTATTGCAGGTTCCAATGTGTTGCAAGCGAAACTTCTGGCACAAGTTATAAGTCAACAAGGCGCGAGCACTGCTGCAATGATTTGGCAAAATATGGATGTGTATTCTGAGGGTTTTGTGCAATCATTTAAGGCAAGTTTTGAAAAACTTGGCGGGAGCGTAGTTGTCGAGCAAACCTATGAGAGTGGGGCGATGCTGTTTACTGAACAACTGACTGCAGTTAAAGATGCAGCCCCTGATGTCCTTCTTCTCGCCAGTTTTCCACCAGCGAACCCGCATATAATGAAGCAGGCACGGGACATGGGAATTGAATCGACTTTTATTGGTAGTGATGGTTGGGACGATCCGCTGATGTCTACGACTTTGGCGGATAATGAACCTGTTGACGGTTACTATTGTACCAACTTAGATCCGAATGCCGTGGATTTTAATGCTGCTTATAAGGCGAAATACGGTTCTGTTGACGGCATTGCAGCTGCAGGCTATGATGCCCTGAGAATCTTGAAGATGGCAATCGAGACGGTGGGATCAACCGATGACTCGGCTGCGATTCGAGACGCAATCGCTGCAATCACAAACTACGAAGGCGCTACAAGTATCTCTCATTTTGATGAGAACCGCAATCCGGTCAAAAGTGTCGGGGTCCGTCAAATTCTTAATGGTATGCCGCAGGATATGATAATCGAGGCAACACCTGAGATGGGTGCACCTGAATAAGTCTAAAACTGATGAGATGAAAAGCGCGCTGTAACGGATCTTCAAACGTTGTTACAGCGCGCTTTGCTTTTTTCTTTATAGTAACGCAAGTTGCCACCTTTTTATACACATAGCACTCCGCTGGAGTGCAAGAGTTAAATACGCCATTTTCTATAGATATATCACCCCTCTGGGGTGAGGGAAGTGTCTGAAAACTGTGTTGAAACGTGCAAAAATTGTTAGTAGCAACTTGGGTTATATTACTCAAAGGTGAAATGTGCGACAACTCCAGCATGGTCGGAGGGCCACAATCCCGAAGGCAGACGGTCTGACGGTTTATCGCCGACGGTATGGGTCATAACAGATGCTGGTAGTTCCAGATTTCGGACAAAAATCTGGTCAATCCGGACAGAGTGGTCACTCACTTCATTTAGGATATTGTCGGCTTGACAACATGTATAACCGGTGCCGATGGAATCCATTTGCCAAACGTCAACATATCCCGCCGATAATAAAATTTGGTAAGCAGCTCCGTCAGGAGCAGCCGTATTGAAATCCCCTAACAGGATGATTGGTAAAGTTTCGTCTTGAAGATTATTCACGAGTTCCTGTGCTTGCGCCACTCGACTTTCCTTTCCTAATGCGTCTGCTTCTAAATGGGTATTAACAACACGGTAGGTAGTACCTGAGATAGTGGCATCTACGGCGGTGTAACCTCTTCGCACTTCAAGCCCAAGCATTTCGATTGTCAGTAGATTTACGTAATTCACACTCATGGGACGCGAGACTACGATATCGCTGCGCGACAGTATCACATCATAATCGGTTAATCGGACATCGTCAATACCGGTATCGGTGAACATCGGCATTTCGATATCTATATTCTCAACTTTTGCAGCAACTTCGTAACTTAATCCCTCCGACTGAAGCGCGTCCATCAAGATTTGGAGAAAATCTAAAACAACCTCTTCAGCAGGAGCGAGTCCTCCGGCAATCCGGTCACCAGGACTTTGGCGACGAATGAGCGAAATCTCTTGGAACCCGATGAGGTGTGGTTGATATGCTTTTATAGATTGAGCAATTGCCGCAGCACGACTCGGAAAGTCTGATGCTATAACCGCGTTATACATGTTAGCGACTGCCTGGGGCACCTCTAACAGATTCTCTACGGCTAAAAGCTCGTTCGTACTGCCCCCAACGTAAACGTTGTAGGTCATTACTGTTAATGGTTCCGTTTCTAATGTGCCGTCATCCGGTAGCGTCGGCGTTGATATTCTTTCGCAACCGGAAAGACTCAATAAAACTCCAAACAACAGCAGCATAATTTTCATGGGACTGACAGATTTTGAAAGTTTGGAATAATAATTTAATTTTTTTATCATATTCATCTCCACTGCCTCAATTTGGAAATTAAGGCGTTTCGCTATTGATTCGGTTTTCTGATCGTAATTGGTATTCGTCTATTACAAGATACGAGAGGCTTTGCAAGACAACCACGCAAAAAGAGAATACCATAAGCATCTTTGTATGTCAAAAGAAATTGTAGCAGTCTTTAGTTACTTCCACTTGACATTTGCGTGTCTTTCCACTATACTTAAGGCAGTTTTTAAAAGACTCACGGAGGTATCATAGTGAAATTTTACTGTCAATCCTATTTATGGTGTCAGAAATTGGTATTTGTAGGGGTTCTGATGACAACAGCCCTCCTTATCGGATGCAGCCCAAAAACGGGTATGTCAGAAAATCCGCAAATGGTCTCGCTCTCCGGCACAATTGTTGAAATCGATGACCACGGTAATGCTGTAACCGATCTGGAAATCGCGCCATTTACCGAACGTGGCTGGAAACTGGGTGACACACTTGAAGCGGCGTTTGCGACAGGACAAAAAATTCAGATAAAATTCGTTGAGAACTATGGGGATGTTCCGGTTGGGGACTATTTGGGTAGGTTTTCGACCTCTACTAAACAGTTCAAAATTGCGATTAACATGGGCAACATCGCCGAAACCTTGAAGTTGAAGAAACAAAGCAAGGTAGTTCTCCAGAAAGTGGAATCGCTTTCAGCAGATTGAGTAAGCCTATCGCGGTGGATAAACAATGTCTATCGTGTATCAGCATATTCCGAGACAATATTCCACCTGAGAGAAAAGAGGAATTGGTGAATGTCTTTACCTTGAAGTTGATAATTATTTCGCGAGATTCAGATATCATAGTGTCAATTTAGGGATTTTTCATGACTTTTTAGAACTGTGATTATAAACATACCGCCCCTACAAGGCTTGGATATTTGCTCGAACGCGATGCTATAAACATAACATCCTTACAGAACTGAAAAGGGTTATGAAGTCTTCAAGGTTTTCGCGTAAGAACCGGTTCATTTAGGAACCCGAACCTACCGGCCTGGGGAGACCGAGGCAATTATTTTTTCTAAAATTATCTAAGTTGCCACCTACTTACTCACATAGCACTCCGCTGGAGTGCAAGAGGTTGAACACACGATTTTCTATAGATATACCACCCCTCTGGGGTGAAGAAAGACACTGAAAAGCGATAATTTTTGCGAAAAATTTAGTGTGTTCCCTGCCACTTTTGGTCCGAAGCGGCACAGGAACCAACAGCCTATGCTACAAAGTGGCAACTTGGGTTAAAATTGACACCTATGGGTGCTCATTGGTATTATACCACTTATGAAAGTTGACAATGCTTTTGATAAAACGGAATTACTCGAACAGCTCAGCACTGCCTATGGTTTACCTTTACAATCCATAATCTTTTTCCCTGAAGGCGAGGACAGTTACGGCTATATTGCTATGTCCGAGACGGGTGAAAAGTATTTTGTCAAAGCCTCAACTTCTGTGCCTAATAGTCGCCTGCACGTAGCTTCGCTTTTACGGTATCAATGCCGCATAAAAGGTGTAGTTGCCCCTTTGGAAACAAGAGACGGTGCGCTCAGCATGCTGTGGCAAGATTTCCGAGTCTCGTTGTTTCCATTTATTGAGGGGAAAAGCCGTTGGGATTTGTGGAAGGTTGGAAAGAATTTCACCGATACAGAACTTTCACAAACTGGCGCGTTACTTGCGACGATTCACGAATGTCCAGATACAATCGGGTCTGATAACCTTACAGTAGCAAAGTACGATTTACCTTTACGACACGAACTTCACACAGTTCTTGAGGCACCTGCGAAAAAGACATCGCCTCAGAATCGATATCAAAAGCAGCTACTTGAGGCACTCACACAACATCAATCTGCTGTTTTAGAGACATTAGACAGATACGATAGCCTCGGAGGTTCAGCGACGGCAGTCCAAACACCATTTGTGATTACGCACGGCGACCCGACACCCGGCAATCTCATTATAGATGCTGAAAACCGACTTCACATAATTGACTGGGATGGTGTCTGCTTAGGTCCACCTGAAAAAGACTTGGTCGCTTTCACAGGCGAACGGTTTGATGTGGTTTTAGAAAGTTATCTTGCGGAAAGGCAGGACAGGACTGCTCTATATGCAGATATTTTCGGGTTTTATATCTACGAATGGGCGCTCAATGAGATCAGAGATTACGGCACTAAAATCCTTTTTAAGAACAACGACGCGCAACAGAACGCATACGATTGGGAGAGTTTGCAAGACTATCTTCCACCTAATCAGATGTTAATGGAAGATGGCATTGCGGCTGTCCGAAATACACTCGGTAGGTATAATCTCCTACCGAAAAATAGTGGAGGTTAAATAATGTCTGAAATTAAATCGGTGTTCCTTTGGGAAAATCAACGACGCTATATCCGAGAGGCGATTGATGCTGGCACGCTTACAGGTGCGATCATTCCTACGGGTAGCACGGAGCAACACAACGAACACTTGGCGATGTATCACGATACGCAAAGCGCGGTTTATGTCTCGAAATTGGCGGCTGAAAAGTTGTTTCCACAGGTGATTGTTACAACGCCTTTAGCGATTGGCGTATCCGAACACTGGATGGACCACAAAGGCACGCTCACGCTTCGCGCGGAGGTTTTCGGCGAGGTATTATACGATGTCGCGGATAGTATGCGTCGGCACGGGATCAGCAACATCTTGATTGTCAACGGCCATGCGGGGAACGCGGGGCCGGTGCATGATCGGTTGGACGGCTACCGAGAAAAACTCGGCATCAACATAGAATTCCACTCTTATTGGGAAGCGTACACGCCAGAGTTAGTGCAAGAACAGATGGAATCCGGTGTTTGTCCGGGACACGCTGCGGAGTTCGAGACAGCGTTTGCGCTCGCTGCCTTCGCGGAGAATGTCGATTGGAATGGTGTGGATTATGATAGCGCGAAACTCACTATCTCCGATGCGGGACAGGCAAAGTCCGATCGCGAGTATCATCATCAAGCGAAATTAGCGACAGCCGACAAAGGACAAGCGATGATCGATGTGGCTGTGGATTGGGTAGCAGAGAAAATGCAGGCAATGCTTTAATAGTTGTCAGTCGTCAGTTATCAGTTTTCAGTTAAGAGACCTCTTGTGGCAGTCCAGTTAACTGGTTCCTCCACAACAACCCTCTTTAACTGACGACTGATAACCGATAACTACTCTAATGTCCGTCAAGTGCCTTCCTCACCCCGTCACCCTGTTCACGCCACCAACTGTAGAGAATGGAAATATCGGTACCGATACAGAAATGTCGAACGCCCATATCGAGATAGCGTTTCGTGTCGTCAGCATTTCCAATTTCCGCTCGTGGTGGGACTCCCATTTTTATCGAGGTTTTAAACACCCTATCGTGTGCTTCTTGGATTTCAGGAGCGCCGCGCTGACCGACCATCCCGATACTCATCGAGTAGTCTGAACCGCCCCACTGAATCATGTCAACGCCTTCAACGGAGAGCACTTCTTCGAGGTTATCAACGGTACCTTTCTTCTCAATCATAATGACGTTGACGACATCTCGGAGGGCTTGGACGTATTCTGGTCCTCCGCCGTAGCCCATATAGGAGAATCTGCGAGTTGCCACACCGTAGCTGCCTCCATCTTCCGGTGTATCCGCCCGCGTCGTGCGTACACACTCCTTTACATCTTCAACGTTTTGGCAGTCTGCGTAGAGCACACTCTGGAAGCCTGAGCCAATTGCGCGTTGTGCGATGAAACCGCGAGGCTCCTGGTCAACCTTAATCATTGTGGAGATATTGTGAAGTTCAGCTGCACGGCAGAGGTTATCCAAATCGTGCAGATCGAAGGGGCCGTACTCGCCAACGAATTCGACATAATCATACAACCCGGTATGACCGATCGCTTCGACGATGGAGGGCCAAGTGGTATGGATATGCGTGCCGACTGTCGGTTTATCAGCGTTGAGTAGTTCTCTAAACGTATTTTTTCTCATGAATTGCTCCTCGGTTTTTGAGTATAGGACGTAGCGTTCAAACCTGTATTAACATTACCAGAGATCTGCACTTTTTTCAACAACTTTTGGCTTGAAAGAACACCAAAAAGTGCTTGCAAGTCAACACTGTTTCTGTTAGACTTGTACCATCTCAATTGGACTTATTGGCTTTCTAATACTCCCTTCCTTCAAGACACAGACAGAGGTTTGCCATGAAAAACTTAATCACGTTACCAATAAATTTTGATGATTACCTGACGATTGAAAATGCTGATCTCCGTTTCAGAGAAGCGACCGATGTTGCGGAGCGCGTCATCGGTGCAGGCGTAGCGATTCATCCGAACATGGATCA